>JAEYNZ010000072.1 GCA_023412195.1 Bacteroidota bacterium | reverse complement strand
GGGTGCTGGGGGCCGCCCCCCCCCCAAACCTACCCCTCCCAAAACAAAAGCTCTGAAAACACCGTCATTTCGACCGTAGGGAGAAATCTCAAAAATTTAACCGGACACTAATGAAATTTAATCTTTTCCAATGGCTTTTAACAGCAATCCAGAATTTAATGGCCATACAATAACATCCAGCGGTACTATCAAATGATACTATCACCCTTCATCATTGTTACAGAATAAGGTTACCACTCCTTCATACTGTTCAGAATGATATTTGAAAGCTGCCAGGTTATCATCTTCCTTATATTAAACTCATGGGTTATTCGTAATAAACTCGTAGTATACTCGTAGTAAACTCGTATTAAACTCGCAAAATCGTGACTTTAATGTGAGTTTAATCTGACTTTGATGTGACTTTAATCTGAGTTTGAAAAGAACCAGTAAGGAGCTTTAAGCACCAAAAATGTTGTTAAGATGTTGCTGAAAATGTTTCCATCTATTGTTCTTCCGGAACGAACCCCTGGGGAATTAATGTAAACAATCCTCTTTTTGAGCAGTTATTTATACTTTTGCAAAAACATTCAGGACATTTTGGAACCTGTAAAATTTCTGACATACTTTAAGGGGCATGAACACCTTAACAGCATTGCAAAAAAGTTGAATGCCCCCCCGGGTGGAAAAATTCACTTGCAGGGACTTATTGGCTCTTCCAGAACCATACAGGTTGCCACCCTGTTCAAAAAGCTTGGGCGGAACCTGGTACTGCTGCTCAACGACCGCGAAGAAGCAGCATATTATTATGATGACCTGAACAACCTTGGACTGGGCGATGCCACCTTGTTTTTTCCTTCTTCCTATAAACGTTCGGTGCAATACGGACAGCCTGAACAGGAAAATATTGTTCAGCGGGCTGAGGCATTGAACCGGATACGCAGTTCTGATGGAAAATGTATTGTTGTTTCGTATCCTGAAGCCCTGGTTGAAACTGTGATTTCGCAGGAAAACCTGGGGCAGAATACGCTGCAGGTAGCCGTGGGCGATAAACTCTCCATAGGGTTTATCAATGAATTTTTATATGAATATGGGTTCGAACGGGTTGATTTTGTTTACCAGCCCGGACAGTTTTCGGTGAGGGGAAGTATTGTCGATGTGTTTTCTTATGCCAATGATGATCCCTACCGGCTCGACTTTTTTGGCGATGAAGTGGATTCCATCCGCAGTTTCAACATCGACGACCAGATTTCAAAGGAAACATTTAAAAAGATAAACATCGTGCCCAACATCCAGGGGGAAGCCATGGAAGGTAACCGTGGTTCGCTGGTGGAGTTTCTTGATGAAAAAACGGTTTACTTTGGCAACAACCTGAACCAGTTTTTTCACCAGGTGAATGATGTGCACCGGCAGACTATCCTGGCAAAAGCTGATGAGGAAAACCTTCAGCGGCGCATAGTTTCAGGTGATATCATAAAGAAACAGCTTCAGGAGAAAACCATTTGTGACTGGGGCAACGATATGGCCTTTAAACCTGACACTACCTATAAATATACCTACTCACGCCAGCCGGTGTTCAACAAGAAATTCGAGATGCTGGGCGAAAACCTGGAAGAGCATCAGAATAACGGGTACCAGGTTTTTATCATGTCGAACCAGACAAAACAGATTGAACGGCTTCAGGCAATTTTTAAAGATATCAAAGCCACCGTGCATTTCACGCCGGTGAATTTCACCCTGCACGAGGGGTTTGTTGACCACGACCTGAAAATATGCTGCTACACCGACCACCAGATATTTGAGCGCTACCACCGGTTTAAGCTGAAATCGAGGAAAGAGCAAACGGTGGCGGTGTCGATGAAGGAGCTGAGCATGCTCCACCCGGGCGATTACGTGGTACACATCGATCATGGGATTGGCAAGTTTGCCGGACTGGTACGCACCGAAATCAACGGCAAGATGCAGGAGGCCATCAGGCTGATTTACCAGAACAACGATTCGCTGCTGGTGAACATCCACTCCCTGCACCGCATTTCGAAATACAAGGGGAAGGATGGCGGCGAACCGTCGCTGAACAAGCTGGGCACAGGTGCGTGGCAGAAAATGAAAAACCGCACCAAGGCCAAGGTGAAGGACATTGCCAAAGAGCTGATTGCCCTTTATGCAGAACGCATTACGGAACAGGGCTTTGCCTTCACACCCGACTCCTATTTACAGACAGAACTGGAAGCGTCATTTATATATGAAGACACTCCCGACCAGGAGAAAGCCACTGCAGCCGTGAAGGAAGATATGGAAAAACCCATTCCGATGGACCGGCTGGTGTGCGGTGATGTGGGTTTTGGCAAAACCGAAGTCGCCATCAGGGCAGCTTTCAAAGCAGTGACCGACAGCAAGCAGGTGGCAGTATTGGTGCCAACTACCATCCTGGCCCTGCAGCATTATAAAACATTTTCAGAAAGGCTTAGCGATTTTCCGGTACGGGTGGAATACATCAGCAGGTTTAAGACCACAGCCGAAATAAAGGAAACCCTTTCTGATCTGGAAGCTGGGAAAGTGGATATCCTTATCGGTACCCACCGGCTTGTAAGTAAGGATGTGAAATTTAAAGATCTGGGGTTGCTCATCATAGACGAAGAGCAGAAGTTTGGGGTTTCGGTGAAAGAGAAGCTGAAGCAGATGCGGGTGAACGTAGATACACTCACACTGACGGCAACTCCTATCCCGCGCACCCTGCAGTTCTCATTAATGGGGGCCCGCGACTTGTCGGTAATACAGACACCCCCGCCAAATCGTTATCCTATTATTACCGAGGTGCACGGTTTCAACGAGAACCTGATACGCGAAGCCATTTTGTATGAGGTAGCACGCAACGGCCAGGTGTTTTTTCTGCACAACCGTGTGCAGAACATTTATGAGGTGGAGGCAACCATCAAGCGCATCGTTCCGGGGATTTCAACCATTGTAGGGCACGGACAAATGGAAGGGCCGAAGCTTGAAAAGGTGATGCTGGGTTTCATCAACGGCGATTACGATGTACTGATTGCCACAACCATCATCGAGTCGGGGCTGGATATTCCCAATGCCAACACAATTATAATAAACCATGCCGAAAATTACGGCCTCAGCGATTTGCACCAGCTCAGGGGGCGCGTGGGTAGGTCGAACAAGAAGGCATTCTGTTACCTCATCACTCCGCCGCTGGCAACTGTCAGTGCCGAGGCTAGGCGCAGGCTGAAAGCGATAGAGGAATTTTCCGACCTGGGCAGCGGCTTTAACATTGCCATGCAGGACCTCGACATCCGCGGCGCCGGCAATTTATTGGGTGCCGAGCAGAGCGGCTTCATTGCCGACATCGGGTACGAAACCTATCAGCGGATTTTAAGTGAAGCCATCCAGGAGCTGCGGCAGGAAGAGTTCAGCGGCGTATTTAAGGAAGAAGACCAGAAGCAGGCACAGGCTTTCCTCAACATAAAATTCACACAGGACTGCCAGATCGACACCGATATGGAGCTGCTGTTTCCGCAGGATTATATTCCCGGCACTTCGGAACGGATGCTCCTGTACCGCGAGCTCGACAACATTGAAGATGAAAAGCAGCTGATGAAATTCCGCGAGGGCCTGGAAGACCGATTCGGCAAGCTGCCTTCCGAAACGCGGGAACTGCTTGAAGTGGTAAGGCTGAGGTGGAAAGCCATACAGCTGGGTATGGAAAAAATCATTCTGAAGGAGGGCAAAATGATCTGCTACTTTATCTCCGACCAGCAGTCGCCGTTTTACCGCTCACCCCTGTTTATGAACATTGTGCAGTACGTTCAGAAAGGCAAGTTCAGGGGTCAGATGAAAGAGCGCAACCACAAACTTACACTCACCTTTGCCAATGTACCCAATGTGGAAACGGCCGGGTATGTGCTGGAGGAGATTATCGGGGAGGCGGGAGTTTAAGGAGATTGGAAGAGTTTGAGGGTTTGAAAATGTTTGAGGGTTTGAATGTTGCTGGTTTATGTTGTTTATGTGGTTCATGTTGTTTTTGGTGTTTACATTGTTTATTGCATTTACAATATTTGAAGATTTTCTTATCTTCAGGACCTTAAGAACTTTAAAGACTTCGAAATAGCCAGGTTCTTATAAATTTTAATTCCCATGGTAGCAGAAACCAGATATTTTACAGACAGGCAGGAATGGAGGAACTGGCTTGAAAGCAACTTTGAAAAAAAGAATGAACTATGGCTGGAGTTTCCCAAAAAAGAATCAGGCAAAAAAAGAATTTCATACAACGATGCCGTTGAAGAAGCCCTCTGCTTTGGCTGGATAGACAGTACAGCTAAAACTTTAGATAAAGAAACTACCATACAGCGGTTCAGTAAAAGAAGAAAAAACTCCTCCTGGTCACAGCCCAATAAGGAACGGCTAAAATGGTTGTCCGAAAACGGCATGGTACATCCTTCGGTTATGGAAGTTGTTGAAAAGGTCTTACAGGAACAGTTCACCTTTCCGGATGACATCATTCGACGGTTGAAAGAAGATCAAACAGTTTGGGAGCATTATCAAAAAATGCCGGAACCTTACAAAAGGATCAGGGTTGCTTACATCGAAGCAGCAAAAGACCGCCCCGTGGAGTATGAAAAAAGGCTTAACAACTTCATTACAAAAACCAGGGCGAATAAACAGATCAAAGGGTTTGGTGGTGTTGAAAAATATTATTGATTTAAAACTTAATAATTTAGCCGAAAAGGCATTAGAATACCACTGAGATAAACATTGGTATCCATTATATAATTAGCAGATCGGTGATGCCCGTTAAATGTTAAAGACTTTAAGGACTTTGAATTTAATATCGGGTGCAAAAATTAAATGAATTTCTATCAATCCAATTAAAACCATTCCTTCAACTATTCCTGCCAAAGAATATTTTTTTTTATCTTTGCCCCCCTTTGCAACTATCAGCCCAACAAAAATTACCGGACCGAAGAAGGAAAAATGGATAGAATATTTTGTATTGTCATTGAACCTTTTCATTCTTCAATAGTCAAAACAGCTTGAATTAAACAAAGAACCTTGATAATAATAAAAAAACATTAAAGCACGTGGCAACAAAAAGCGTTTTTAGAGTTTCAATAACCATAGCACTGGTAGTGGTGCTGGCTGCTATTATTTTTTACCCCAAAATTAAACCCATGCTTGGACAGGAACAAGGGCCCGGTCCCCAGGGAAGGCCTGGTATGGGAGGAGGTCCGCAGGCAGTACTGGCAAGCGGATATGTACTGGTACCAACCCAGATGAATGAAATGATTTACAGCACAGCTTCTCTTTTACCCGATGAGGAAGTAGATCTGTCTTTTGAAACTTCAGGAAAAATTGTAGGAATATATTTTGAGGAGGGAAGCCGAATCAGAAAAGGTGCTTTATTGGCCAAGATAAATGACAAGCCACTTCAGGCACAACTGTTAAAGCTGCAGGCACAGAAAAAGCTTGTTGAAGAAAGGGAATTCAGGCAACGGCAGCTTCTTGACCGTGATGCCATCAGTCGCGAAAGTTATGATCAGGTGGCTACCGAACTTCAGTCAATAGATGCCGACATAATGTTATTGGAAGCACGCATTTCTGAAACAGAGCTACGCGCTCCTTTTGACGGGATTGTAGGCCTGCGGTTGATAAGTGAAGGTGCATTTGCCTCCACTCAAACCAGAATTGTAAGGCTGGTAAAAATTAGTCCGCTCAAAATAGAATTCTCCATTCCGGAGCGGTATGCCGGAGAAGTTACTTCAGGCTTTCCCATTGAATTTGCTATTGACGGATATCCTGAAACATTTTCTGCAAAAGTCTATGCCATTGATCCCAAAGTAGATATCAATACACGAACCATTGTAGTAAGGGCACTTTACCCGAACACAAAGGAAGAACTGAAGCCTGGCAGGTTTGCCAGTGTAAGGGCATTGCTGTCGGAAATTGACAGTGCCATTTCCATTCCGACAGAATCTTTGATTCCAGAAATGTCAGGAGAAAAGGTATATATCCTTAAAAACGGCAAAGCAGAAGAACGAAAAGTATCAACAGGGCTACGCACCGAATCGCACATCCAGATAACAAGAGGCCTGGAGTTTGGCGATACCCTTCTTACGACTGCTATTCTTCAGCTGCGGGAAGGTTTAACCGTACAGCTGGATACGTTAGTTACCAATCAACAATTAGCAAGTAAATTATGAGTCTTTCATCAGTCAGTATAAAGCGCCCCGTACTGGCAACAGTATTCTCACTGGTCATCCTGCTATTTGGAGGGATCGGGATGAACTACCTCGGGGTAAGGGAATTTCCCAGTGTTGACCCTCCCATTATATCAGTGAGCACATCTTATCCGGGAGCCAATTCCGATGTAATAGAAAGTCAGATAACAGAACCACTCGAGCAATCCATTAATGGTATTCCCGGTATCCGCACCCTTACAAGCCGAAGCAGCCAGGGAAGAAGTTCGATATCGGTTGAGTTTGAACTTTCAGTAGATTTGGAAACCGCTGCAAATGATGTCCGGGATAAGGTGTCGCAGGCACAACGCTTTCTTCCGCGTGATGCAGATCCGCCCACTGTTGCAAAGGCAGATGCCGATGCTGAACCCATACTGATGATTGCGGTTAAAAGTCCGAAACGTTCGCTGCTTGAAATATCAGAGATTGCCGAGCTGACTTTTAAAGAGCAGCTGCAAACCATTTCAGGAGTTAGTTCTGTAGGTATTTGGGGTGAAAAACGTTATGCCATGCGCATATGGCTTGATCCTGCAAAGCTCGCCGGTTACCAGATGACGCCCCTTGATGTGCGGAATGCCATTATGAGAGAAAACATAGAACTTCCGGCAGGAAGTATTGAGGGCAATACCACAGAACTTACGATCCGTACGCTGGGATTAATGACTACCCCCCAGGAGTTTAACAATCTTATTCTTAAACAAAACGGGGACCAGCTTATCAGGGTGCGTGATATCGGGCGGGCAGAATTAAGTCCGGAGGACCTGCGGGGCCTCATGAAAATGAATGGAATCCCAATGATTGCGGTTATAATTATACCTCAACCAGGTGCAAACCATATTGAAATTGTTGATGATGTTTATGAAAGGCTGGAATTCATAAAAAGGGATTTACCAGAGGACGTTTCCATAGAAATTGGTTTCGACAATACAAGTTATATCCGCTCATCAATCAGTGAAGTACAGACTACCATATACTTTGCATTCTTCCTGGTTGTAGTAATCATCTTTTTCTTCCTGCGCGACTGGAGGACTACCGTTATTCCTATTATTGTTATACCGGTTTCTCTGGTAGGGTCCTTCTTTATCATGTACCTGGCTGGTTTCACAATCAACGTGCTCACCTTGCTGGCGATTGTACTTTCCATAGGACTGGTTGTGGATGATGCCATTGTTATGATGGAGAACATATATGTGAAAATTGAAAGGGGTATGACACCCCGGCAGGCAGGACTTGAAGGGTCCAATGAAATTTTCTTTGCCATAATAGCCACCACAATTACACTTGTAGCTGTATTCTTCCCGATTGTTTTCCTTGAAGGTATGACCGGAAGGCTTTTCCGTGAATTCAGCATCGTAATTGCAGGGGCGGTTTCCATCTCCTCATTTGTGGCTCTTACTCTTACACCAATGTTATCCACAAAACTTTTAAAAACGAGACAAAAACACAACCGCTTTTACAATTGGTCTGAAAAATATTTTGTGCAACTCAATGATGCATACCAGCGTTCTCTTGATAATTTTTTGAAGCATAAATTTGTTACAGTGGCCATTCTATTGGGTTCCTTCGCTCTGATATATACATTATGGAAGGTCATACCTGCAGAGATGGCACCACTTGAAGACCGTTCACAAATGAATGCAAGGATTACAACCACTGAGGGAGCTACCTATGAGTTCACATATGATTACGTTGAAGATATTGGTAAACTTGTTGAGGAAATTATACCGGAGAGGGACAAGGTTACAACGATGGTGAGAGGGACTTTTGCTTTCGTAAGGGTAACTTTAACAGCTCCTTCAGAAAGGGAACGTTCGCAGCAGGAAATAGCAAATCACCTGACAGCTGAACTCAGTAAAAAAACTAAAGCCAGGGCGAATGTTGTTCAACAATCAACATTCGGAGGAAGAAGGGCCCGTCCGCCAATCCAGTATGTTCTGCAGGCTCCTACAATCGAAAGGTTAAGGGAGGTATTACCTGAGTTTATGGCAGAGGTGAACAGCAATCCGACTTTTGTTATGCCTGATGTTGATTTAAAATTCACCAAGCCCGAATTACAAATTGAAATCAACCGCGATAAGGCGAACCTATTGGGTGTATCAACCCAGAATATTGGTCAGACCTTACAGCTGGCACTCAGCGGCCAGAGATTTGGTTATTTTATTATGAATGGCAAGCAATATCAGATATTGGGAGAGTTAGCCAGGCAGGACAGGAATAAACCGCTCGATCTAAAATCGCTTTATGTCAGAAATGATAAGGGCCAAATGATACAGCTCGATAACTTTGTCACGCTGAAGGAATCAACTGCTCCCCCGCAACTATACCGGTACAACCGCTTTGTGGCCGCTACCATATCATCGAACCTTGCCAATGGCAAAACAATCAGCCAGGGGATAGAAGAAATGGATATGATCGCAGCGAAGGTGCTGGATGATTCTTTCCGTACAGCCCTAGACGGAGATTCCAAGGATTTCATGGAAAGTTCATCAAGCCTGATGTTTGCTTTTGTGCTGGCAATCGTTCTGATATTTCTTGTTCTTTCCGCACAGTTTGAAAGTTTCAAAGATCCTGTTATTGTTATGATGACAGTCCCTCTGGCTCTCACAGGCGCATTATTGTTCATGTGGTATTTTGACATCACCATGAATATTTTCAGCCAGATTGGAATCATCATGCTTATTGGGCTTGTATCTAAAAACGGGATATTGATTGTTGAGTTTGCCAACCAGAGGAAACTGGCAGGCATGAACAAGCAGGAAGCCATCAGGTATGCCTCAGCAGCACGTTTTCGACCCATTCTTATGACCAGCCTTTCAACCATACTTGGCATTCTTCCATTAGCCTTAGGTTTTGGTGAAGGTGCCCAGAGCCGTGTAGCTATGGGTACAGCTGTGGTCGGAGGCCTTTTCATTTCAACCATCCTAACACTTTATGTTGTGCCAGGCATATACCTATTAATTTCAAGTGAATCACAAAACATTAATGAAAATGCAGTCAGCATTGAAGAATCAAAAATCTCTGCTTAAAACCATACCCCTCTTTCTGACCCTGTTCCTGAACTTTTCTGTAAACGCACAGGAGGTGTTTGACCTTCCACGAGCCATCATTACAGGATTGGAACAGAATTTTTCAGTGATGGTAGCCCGAAATCGTGAAGAAATTGCGGCCAATAACTATACCCGCGGGAACGCAGGGTTCCTTCCATCCATAACAACAACCAACCGGTTTGGAGGAAATATTACATCAACCACTCAAAACAGGAATGACGGCAGTCAGACTGCTACAAGTGGTGTACACAACACAACCGGAAGTGCTGCAGTTAATCTTGACATGCCTCTCTTCAGAGGATTCAGTATTCAAACAACATGGCAAAGGCTTAACGAAATGAAGCAGATCGGTGAACTGAATACGCAGATGGAAATGGAAAACCTGGTAGCACGAATAGCATCAGAATATTATTACCACGTTCAGCAGCTGAATCTTTTTAACAATATGCAATATGCAGTTGATCTTTCCAGGGAGCGTGCCCGGATAGATGAAGAACGCTACCTGCTGGGGGCTTCCTCCAAGCTTGAACTGCTCCAGTCGATCGTTTACCTGAACGCCGACAGCTCAAGGCTTGCAAGGCAGAATGAGGCCATCCTTGAATCAGCTGTACGTTTAAAAACACTTATGGCACTTGAAAACCTTGAAGATGTAATTCTACTTAAGGATACAGCAGTATCTTACAATCCAAAGCTTTTCTATGAGGAACTGCTGGAGTCGACTCTTGAGTATAATACCGGGTTGCAGATTGCAAGGAAGAACCATGTTATTTCTGAACTGGATTATAAAATTATAGCCTCGCGCGCCTATCCGTACCTTACCTTGAATTCGGGGTATAATTACTCATACCGGGGTTACGGCAGCGGAACTGTCAGCGATTACGGAGCTATTTCCCTGAGCAATCAGCAGTCGAGGGTATTAAATTATGGGGTGACGCTTGGCATGGATCTTTTCAATGGGTTCAACCGGCGCAGGGAAAAAACAAATGCACTGATTGAAGTAGAAAACAGGGTTTACCAGTTGCAGGAGGTTGAGCAGGAAGTAAAGGCCGAATTGCTGACCGTGTACTATGCATATGAGAACAACCTTCGCCTGGTGCAGATGGAAGAACAAAACCTGGGAGTTGCACGTGAAAACCTTGAGATAGCATTGGAACGCTACAGGCTGGGAGCACTCTCAGGAATTGAACTGAGGGAAGTGCAAAAGAGTCTTCTTGATGCTGAAGAAAGACTTATTTCAATTAAATTCCAGACAAAGCTGGCTGAAATTTCACTCCTGCAGATATCAGGCAGGATTATGGAATACGTATAATTAACTTATCTTCTTTAACAAAAGAATTAGCTGCCGAGGCATGATGTTTTCGGTTATATTTGTATTCAATACATACATGGGCCTGTAACATTGGTGCCAGCCATGATTAAAAGCTAATTTTATATGTTTACCAAAAGTGAAAGCAACAGTTTCCGCCCGTTGATAGAAGGTGTATCTATGCGGCCCCTTGCATTTGGAGAAAAAACAAATCTTTGTGAATTCAGACTTATGAAAGGATATAGTCTGCCTGCACACAATCACCCATTTGAGCAAACTGGTTACCTCGCATCAGGAAGGCTGAATTTCAGAATCGGGGAAGAATGGTATCCAGCCGGGCCGGGCGACAGCTGGAGCGTACCAGAGAACGTAGTGCACGAAGTTGAAGTACTTGAAGATTCTGTTGTACTGGAGGTATTTTCACCCGTACGCCCCGATTATCTTCCTGAGCAGAAAAAGGTTTAGGTGAGAATCATAATTCCGTAAAAGTTATCGTAACTTTGACGCGCATTTAAGATAATAATTATAATGCAAATACTTGAATTTGATACGGTTATAATTGGCAGTGGCCTGGCAGGACTCACTTCAGCCTGGTATTCCTCACAGTTTGGTTCTGTTGCTGTTGTAACCAAATCAGAACTGGATACCAGCAACTCATATTACGCACAGGGCGGGATAGCAGCTGCCATTGCAGAAGATGATTCACCGGAACAGCATATGCAGGATACACTGATAGCAGGCAGGGGATTATGCGATGAAGATGCAGTCAGGATCCTCGTAAATGAAGGAAGGGAAAGGGTGCTTGAACTCATTGAAATGGGAATGCCCTTCGACAGAAACAACGGCCACATTCTTTTAGGCCTTGAAGGGGGCCACAGCAGGAGAAGGATTCTGCATGCAGGAGGAGATGCGACGGGTAAAGAACTTACTTGCTTCATTTTAAAAAAGGTGAAGCAACAGGAAAATATAACACCCTTTGAATATACTACTGCAATTCGAATCCTGAAGAACAATGGCAGCGTGGCAGGCGTTCAGGCACTGGATTTCAGGACAGGCAAAAACCTGCTGTTTAAAACGAAAGCCGTTATACTGGCTACAGGTGGCCTCTCACGGATTTTTGAACGGTCCACCAATCCGCATACAGCCACAGGAGACGGTATCGCATTTGCGTGGGAGGCAGGTGCCCGGATTGCCGACATTGAATTCATCCAGTTTCATCCTTCAGCACTGTATATCCCGGGGGAAGAAGCATTTCTGATCAGTGAGGCAGTTCGCGGCGAAGGTGCCTGGTTATTGAACCACCGTGGCGAAAGGTTCATGCAGAAGTTACATCCTCAGGCCGAACTTGCCCCCCGCGATATAGTAGCATATCATATTTATAAAGAGATTCAGGCTTCGGGAAAAGAGTATATTTACTTATCACTGAAACATCTTGATCAGGAAAAGATAAAGGCCCGTTTTAGCAACATTTTTGAAAATCTAAAGAAGCAGGGATTCGATCTTACTACTGATCTGA
>JAEYNZ010000043.1 GCA_023412195.1 Bacteroidota bacterium | reverse complement strand
CTTCAATTAAAATGGATTTGAAAATAGAGGGGGTCTAAAAATTAATGGCTAAATGAATTGCCCATAAATTGGGCTCTACAGATAATAAAATTTAATAATCCCGACTTTAGTCGGTTAACAGTGATTTTTAAACGGGACAGTGTAAAAGAAATTCTGTTGGGCTTAAAAGCTCATTAGCCAAATACTCTAATGAAAAGAGTATTATTTTTCTCTATCAACCCAGTCTTCAATTTTTATATTAGAAATTCTTTCAAATTCGTTTGCGTTTTCAGCAACCATTATCAAGTCATTTTCGACAGCACTACATCCAATAAATAAATCCAAATCATTAATTGTTGTGCCAGCTTTTCTTAATCTGGCTTTTTCTTTCCTATACAGCAATATTGAAGTTGAAGTATTCTCCGTTTGTATGCTGATCTTGTGTGTTGTAGTAAAGTTGATTAAAAAATCTTGTAACCTCTTCGGTGATCATGCGTCTTAATTTAATATAAAGGTTATCATTCCCAAATTTTTAAACCTCAGGAATTATGTGTCAGTATCAAAAAATTTGCTTTTCAGCCTTATTGTTTTTTCTCTCCACTATTTTTTCCAGCGCTCAGCAACCGGCAGTAAAATTTTTTGACGACCGTAACGTAGTAGAAAATTGGCTGAAAGAAAATAAAATTCCCTGTCTGGGTATTGGGATTTTAAGAGAAGGAGAGCTAAGAGAAATCAGACTATATGGAGAAATAAAGAAAGGAATACCAGCACCTCACAATACTATTTTCAATATTGCCTCCCTCACTAAGCCAATTGTTACTATGCTAACCTTAAAATTAGTAAGCCTGCAGGAATGGAGTTTGGATGAACCCCTGTATCCTTATTATGTTGACCCCGATATTGCTACAGATCTTCGTCATAAAAAAATTACTACTCGCATTATTCTAAGTCACCAGACTGGATTTCCCAACTGGCGGGAACAAAACCCTGGGGGTAGGCTCGGTTTCATTTTTGATCCTGGCACTAAATTCGGTTATTCCGGTGAGGGATTTGAATATTTACGTAAAGCACTTGAGAAAAAATTTAACAAAGATTTACATCAATTGGCAGATTCACTCATCTTTCGGCCGCTCGGAATGCATGACACGCAATTTGAATGGGATAGCCAGACAGATTAATCCAGATTTGCTCATTGGTTTGATAAAAACGGTGATGAATATATAAAAGATTTTAAAGACACAAGGATGAATGCTGCTGATGATGTGCTTACTACCATTGAAGATTACGGAAACTTTGGGTCCTGGATTCTTAAGGGGGCAGGAATGGACACCGCTATATATAATCAAATTTTCCATCCACATATACCTACAAAGGATGGGCGTTTCATGTGTCTGGGCTGGGAAGTATTCCTAAACCTCGGGGTCAAAAAGGAACCGGCTATCATTCACACCGGTAGCGATACCGGCACACAAACATTAATCATTCTTTTACCTGTCTCCGGGCAGGGACTGATCATTTTTACCAACAGCGATAATGGTGAACAAGTATACCGAAAAATTATTAGTGAGCTATTGGATGTGGGCCAGGAAATGGTTGAACAGGTAAAATAATGAATTGCTTTGATAAAGAAAACCAATCCCAAACCAAGCACTCCTATTCCTATTGCGATCTGCTTTTCATTTATTTGGTGAACTAAATTAAATTGAAAGCAAAACAATGATCAATAGAATCCCCAGTATTGGAAATCATAAGATCATGATCATTTTTTTGGTAAGAATCTTCTGTTTTTTAAAGTTAATTATCTGCTAAAAACGTGATTGGAGATGCGGTAAGTATTATTCTTACGGGCGTTACATCATCATTATCATACATTTTTGTCTTTTAATTATGAATCCTTATTTTTGCACCACGATATTTTAATGGGCACGTATGCAACTACACAACAAGATCAATAAGGAAGAGCTGAAACACAGGCTGATGGCAGAGACCTTCAGCCGTAAAACCATATCGTTTTATAAATACCATTACCTTGAGGATCCACAGGAGTTCAGGGACAGTATTTACCGCGACTGGTTCAGCCTGGGCTGCTTCGGAAGGATTTATGTTGCCCGCGAAGGGATTAATGCCCAGATGAGTGTACCTGAGCACCATTTTGATGCTTTCCTTGCTACTCTCAACAAATATGATATCCTTAATGGCATTCCCGTTAAGTATGCCATAGAGGATGACGGAAAATCGTTTTACAAGCTGACCATCAAGTTGCGGCCAAAACTTGTGGCCGACGGACTGGATGATGGCGCCTATGATGTTACAAATGTGGGCCGCCACCTGACCGGACTTGAATTTCACGAGCTTGCAGGTAAAGAAAATACCGTGGTGGTTGACATGAGAAATTTCTACGAAAGTGAGATCGGCCGTTTTGAAGGGGCTGTTTGTCCGCAGGCGGATACATTCCGCGAGGAGCTGGAGATCGTAACAGAGCTGCTGCAGTATCAGAAAGATAAAAAAGTGTTGCTATACTGCACAGGTGGCATCCGGTGCGAAAAGGCAAGTGCATACCTGAAACACCAGGGGTTTAAGGATGTGAACCAGCTGCACGGAGGGATCCTGGAGTATGCAAGGCAAATAAAGGAAGCAGGGCTTGACTCAAAGTTTATAGGCAAAAATTTTGTTTTTGATGAACGCCTGGGTGAAAGCGTAAACGGCCAGATCATCTCCCGCTGTCACCAGTGCGGCAAGGCATGCGACACCCATACCAACTGCGCCAATAATGCCTGCCACCTTTTGTTTATACAATGCGATGAATGCAAAATGAAATACGAAGGTTGTTGTTCGGTTGAATGTACAGCAGAAAAAGCGGGTAGTAATAAAATGCAAAAGTCAAAATCCTATATTTTCGGCAACCGGAAAAGATACCGCAAGAGCCTGGCCCTGGTTAGGGAGGAGCAGAAAAGGCATAACATCCATCCATCTGCATCCGGCAATCCATGATCTGAATTGGAAATAGTACCTTCGCCATTTATATTGAGTAGTAAAACCACATGAACAACTTCTGGCAACAATTACCGCGTACTGCCTTTTCACTGGCTCCCATGGAGGATGTGACCGATACCGTATTCCGTGAGATGGTGCTGGGAATGTCAGCTTCAGATAGCCTGCATGTTGTATTTACAGAATTCACTTCAGTGGAAGGCATGAACCATGAAAAGGGAAGGAAACGGGTTTCAGAACGGCTGGTTGTAAATGATTCGGAAAGGGAGTTGCTGAAGAAAACGGGGATAAAGCTGGTGGCCCAGATCTGGGGACGTAATCCGGAGGTGTACAATAAAATTGCGCGTTACATCACAGACCATTATGATTTTGATGGACTTGACATCAATATGGGTTGCCCGGTTAAGAAGATCATAAAAATAGGGGCATGCAGTGCACTGATCGGGGAACCTGACCTGGCAAAGGAAATCATAGTTGCCACAAAGGAAGGCACCCACCTGCCCGTGAGTGTTAAAACCCGCACAGGAATCAGGCAGCACCAGACGGAGGAATGGATCTCGCAGCTTTTGGAGGTACAACCCGCTGCCATCACCCTGCATGGCCGTACACAGCGTATGCAGTCGGACGGCGATGCCAGCTGGGAGGAGATTGGCAAAGCGGTTCAGGTAAGGAATGAGGTCAACCCGGGGATTCCGATTCATGGCAACGGAGACATCATTTCAATGCAACAGGGAATTGAAAGAGCAACGCAAACAGGAGCCGATGGCATTATGGTTGGAAGGGGAATCTTCCGGAACCCCTGGTTTTTCGATCCTGAAAAAACGGAAGTTTCGCAGGAAGAGCGGATCGAAAAATTACTTCAGCATACACGGTTGTTCGAGAAAACGTGGAGCGGTAAAAAGAACTTCAACATCCTGAAGCGGTTTTACAAGATCTATTTAACCAATTTTCCCGGAGCTTCACAAATACGGGCTACGCTCAATGAAGCACAGGATTATAAGGATGTTTACAGGTATTTTTGAAGCAGAAACAGGTCGTAAATAACAATCAATAAGTCTTTAAATTGAGATCGTTCAAAAAGGATCAATAGATTGATAACCTCCAATTATATAAGTTGCAATCAATTTTCGGTGCAGGCATATTAAATCAATTCATCAATATACCCGCTTTTAATGTTACGGTGCGCTGCACCTTTAACACAAATGTAGTTCTTCATAGCTACAAATATTTAGGTGCGCTGCACCAATTCCCGATGCAACTTTAGATTAATCACTTTTTGGGTTCAAGTATTTTCAGAATCAAATTACCGAAATTCTTGATTTTAATTTGCCTATTCCAGCAGGCAGGCTACACCTTTATAGTAAATGTAATTACCCTTGATTATAAATATTCAGGGATGATTGCCTGTTCTGGCAAGCAGGCTGCACCCATCCAAGATGCTACTGAGTAGCAAAATATTTGTAGAAATGAGAAATTAGAGACGAAATTTAGGTACAGAGTACCGAAATATTAGATTTCTTTTAAATTGTTTCAGCAGGTTCCGGTTAATTATTCTCCCCTGGTTTTTAAATGACCAACATATCTTCTTAAAATTCATTATCCTAGCAATCCTCCTGATCGTATAAAAGATATTTCTTTTAAACCATTTGTTAAATCCGGAGTTGATTCTATATACACACAATAGTTTTCCATGGTACACGAAAAACAGGCACACAAAAAGAAATGGCATTCATTATCGATTGAGGAGGTCGTTGATGAGTTAAAAACCGAGAGGAAGGAAGGACTGAGCTCGGACGAAGCCAATAAGAGATTGGAAGAATATGGTAAAAATGAGCTTCCAGAAGGTAAAAAACACCCCTGGTGGAAGCGGCTTCTGGAGCAATTCAACAACATGCTCATCTATGTACTGCTGGCAGCTGCGATAGTGACCGCCCTGATGGACCACTGGATTGATACATCAGTCATTCTTGCAGTGGTGATCCTGAATGCAATCATAGGTTTCATTCAGGAAGGGAAGGCAGAGAAAGCACTTGAAGGCATCAGCAAGATGCTTTCGCTTGAAGCTGTTGTAAAAAGGGATGGTGAAAAGAAAACAGTGGAAGCAGAGAACCTGGTTCCGGGAGATATTATCTTCTTAAAATCGGGCGACAAAGTTCCGGCAGATGTACGTCTGCTCAAAGTGAAGGATCTCCAGGTAGAGGAATCACCCCTTACGGGAGAGTCAACTGCTGTAGATAAGAAAACAGAGCCGGTTGACAAGGATGCCATTATAGGCGACCAGGTTTCCATGGCATTTTCAGGGACTGTGGTCACTTACGGTAAGGCAACAGGTGTGGTTGTGGCTACAGGTGCAGGCACAGAGATAGGAAAAATCAATAAAATGATTTCTGAAGTAGAAAAAATGACCACTCCCCTGTTGCAGCAGATAGAGAAATTCTGAAAGTGGCTCTCCATTATTATCCTGATCGTTACAGCCGCATTTTTTGCTTATGGAAGGTTTTTACAAGGAAGAGACCTCGATGAAATGTTTCTTGCAGCCATCGGTCTTGTTGTGGCAGCCATTCCCGAAGGGCTTCCTGCCATCATGACCATCACCCTGGCCATAGGCGTTCAGCGGATGGCAGGCCGTAATGCCATTGTGAGAAGGCTGCCATCGGTAGAGACACTGGGCTCGGTAAATGTTATCTGCTCCGACAAGACAGGCACCCTTACACGTAATGAAATGACAGCCAAGGATATCATAACAGCAGAAAAGGAATATGAAGTGGATGGCTCAGGTTATGAACCTGAAGGTAACATCACACATAAAGGACAGGATGTCCAGCCTAAGGAAGATAAAGTGCTGGAACGGCTTCTTCAGGCGATCAGGTGCAGCAACAATTCAGAAATAGGGAAAGATGATGAAGGCAACTGGAAGCTCACCGGGACTCCAACTGAAGGTGCACTGTTGACATTAAGCTACAAGGGCGGGTTCAAAGACTTCAAACCTAAGCGCATAGACCAGGTTCCGTTTGAATCGGAACATAAATACATGGCCACTTTAAACCAGATCGACAATGATCATTACATTTTTGTTACCGGAGCCCCTGAACGGCTTATCGAAATGTGCTCCAAACAATATACACCTGAAGGGGATAAGGAAATTGACAAGAGCTTCTGGGAAAAGAAAATGGAAGAGGCAGCATCAAAAGGACAACGGGTATTGTCGGCGGCCTATGAAAAGGCAGACAGCAACAGAAAAAAGATAAAAAAGGAAGATGTAGAGAAGAACAAGGTTTTCCTGGGATTAATAGGCATCATTGATCCGCCGAGAGATGAAGCCATAGAAGCCATTGAAGAATGCAAAAAAGCTGGTGTAAGGGTAAAAATGATTACCGGGGACCATGCCATTACTGCTAAATCAATTGGCAAAAAAATCGGCATTGGCGACGGGGAAAAAGTACTTACAGGCAAAGAACTTGAGGCTATGAGCGATGAAGAGATGCAGAAGATTGTGGATGACAACGATGTTTATGCCCGAACCAGTCCTGAGCACAAACTAAGGCTTGTAAAGGCACTCCAGGCAAATGGCCGTTTGGTAGCCATGACCGGTGATGGGGTAAACGATGCCCCGGCCCTTAAAAAAGCAAACATTGGCATTGCCATGGGCATAAAGGGAACTGAAGTAACAAAGGATGCGTCGGAGATGGTTCTTGCCGATGATAATTTTGCCTCCATCGTACATGCCATTGAGGAAGGAAGGACTGTTTATGACAACATCCGAAAGGCGCTGCTGTTTATACTCCCTACCAACGGGGCAGAATCGCTGGTGCTGATGGCTGCCATCCTGCTGGGGATCATAATGCCCATTACACCGGCTCAGATCCTTTGGGTGAATATGGTAACAGCCATTACACTTGCGCTGGCCCTCTCCTTTGAACCAATGGAATCAAAAGTCATGGAGCGCCCACCACGGAAAACTGATGATCCTATTTTAGGGAAGTTCTTCATCTGGAGAATCGTATTTGTATCATTTTTGATAGCCGGAATGACCCTTGCCATTTTCAAATATATGCAGACCCGGGAGGTATCAGATCAGATTGCACGGACTATTGCTGTAAATACCCTGGTAGCAGGACAGCTGTTCTATCTTTTCAATGCCCGTAAAATTAAAGAGCCCGCCATAGGGAAAGGGTTCTTTAAAAATAAATATGCTTTTATTGCCGCAGGAGCATTGGTGTTGCTTCAAATCGTATTTGTATATGTTCCATTTATGAATACCTTTTTCGGCACAGCTCCGATAGAACTGGAGTTGTGGTTATATCCACTGGCAGCAGGAGTCGCGGTGTTTTTCATTGTAGAAGGCGAAAAGTTTATTGCACGGAAGGTTCAGAAGAAAAAAAAGTAGCTTCATTTTTTACCTGCTGAGAAAGTATCAATGTAATATTATATTCATGAATTACATTTATTTTCAATGTTGTCCGGTAGCATTTTAAAACAATGTAATTTGAGATCTTTCACTTCGTCCATGATGACAATCAGTTAGTTATTGAGCTCATAAAATCATCCGCATTTCGACTGTAAGGAGAAATCTCAAATATTTTACCGGACACTAATGATTATTTTATCAATTTTTGGTTCTTGCATGTTAAAATCAAAGCATAAAAAAACTGGCTATTAATATTACGGTGCTCTGCACCTATGACGCCAATGTGATTCTGTTTAACTATAAATATTTTGGTGCTCTGCACCACTCTCTGATGCTGCAAAGGTTGGAGATAAGTTAAAGTCCGTCTGCCGAAACCGGTAGTAATACTGTTCATTAGATTCTCAGCAAATCCATTTTATAGTTGCCCTATGCTGCACCTTTGATGCTATTTCGATTCCCTATTCCTACAAATATTATGATTATGCTGTATCACTCTCTGATGCTACAGAGTAGTAAAATCTTTGTAGAAAATTGGATGAGGCTGAAGCTTAGGTACAGCCCGCCTACAGTTTTAGGCAGGAGTACCGGAATATTATTCTTCATGAAAGTTTCAGCAAATCCAATTTATATTTGTTGAAGTGTGCCTAATAGCATTCACCGGTTTTTTTTTGCCGTTCGTTGAAATTATTCCGATTATTGCTGGAATGGTATTATTTTCATGTCAAAATTCCATATGAAAATTCAACTTCACCGGAGAACATTTGTCAGAACCGGCACCATTGCCTGCTGCAGCCTGCTTTTGACGCAAAACCTGTCTGCATTTGCCCGTTACCGGATCAGGAAAGATGAAATACCCGACCCTTTGAAAATGAATTACTGCGGCTATACCTGTCCTGCGGATTGCAAATTCCTGGAAGCTTCCATCAAAAATGATCCTGTGCTTAAAAAAGAAGCCTATGACATATGGGAAATGAAGGATCGCTTTGGAGTGGAAACATTTGAGGCCGATAAAATATTCTGTTTCGGTTGCAAAAATAATGAAAAGCCGGTGGGAATCCGTTTACAGAGATGTGATGTCCGTGCATGTACCTTGAACAAAAAACTGGATGCATGCATTGAGTGCGATGAACTATCATCCTGCGAAAAGGATTTATTTAAAAAGTTTCCCGATTTCCATCAGTCGGTCATTAAGCTGCAGGCTGTTTATAAAGCCGCTTCCAGATAGATACTCAACTTCAGCATGAGCAAATTGATAAACCAGATCATAAAAGTGTAATTTATGAAACACTGCATTTATATTATCATCAGCCTTATTTTATTCTCTTGTGGTTCTAAAGAAACTAAAGTCTACCAGTGGAGGGGAGACAACCGTTCAGGGATATTCAATGAAACAGGATTGTTAAAAGCCTGGCCTGGAGAAGGGCCTGCAGAGTTATGGAGTGCAGAAGGCATTGGCAACGGGTATGGTTCACCCACGGTAACTGAGTCTGAAATATTTATCACAGGTGAAACCGACAGCAGTGCATGGATATATTGTTTTGATCTGAAAGGGACACTAAACTGGAAGCAGCAATATGGAAAAGAATGGGCGAGGCATTATCCGGGTTCCCGTTCAGCCCCTACTGTTGTCGGTGATTTAGTATATGCAGAAACAGGAATGGGTCAAATGGCCTGCATGAAAAGAAGCAATGGTGAAGTGGTGTGGACACGTGATTATATTGAAGACTTTGGAGGCGTTCTGCCTTATCATGGCTATTCGGAAGCGCCTGCTGTGGATGGGGATATCGTAATTTGCACACCCGGAGGCAGTGAGCATAATGTAGTTGCATTGAACAGGTATACAGGAGAAGTGGTATGGTCGTGCAAAGGCATGGGCGAAAGGATGGCATACAATCCCGGCAATATTATTGAACTGCCTTCCCGGAAACTTTATGTCACATTCTCTGCTTATAACCTGATGGGCATCGATACCCGGACAGGCGAACTGCTGTGGACACATCCCCAGGACAATACCCCTTTGGAAAAGCGGGAGCCCGGCATAGGAGATACCCACAGCAATAATGTTGTTTTTGAAAATGGGAATATCTATTATGCTGCAGGCGATGGCAACGGTGGCGTTAAACTGGAGCTGTCAGAAGATGGCACTCAGGTTAAAGAGGCGTGGAGAAATCCTGCTTTCGACAGTTACATGGGAGGGTTTGTAAAAATGGGTGATTTCCTTTACGGATGCGGCACCCGTAAAAAAGATATCAAAAGCATTCATGCCTCGACAGGTCTAATGACTGATTCTTTAAAAATCAATACAGGAGCTGTCGTGGCAGCCGGTGATATGCTTTATTACTATAATTTCAGCGGTGAACTTTTTCTGATCAGCTTCAGTGAGGGGAAGATGCAGCAGCAAAGTACCTTTAAGATTACAAAAGGTACCAAAGAGCATTTCGCTCATCCGGTCATCAAAGACGGCATTCTGTATCAGAGAAGGGGAAACACCCTGATGGCATTTAATATCAGAAGCTGAAGGAACAAAATTTTCGGCTGACCCGATTTAAGCCTGCACTAAAATGGTGGTAAAATATTTTCCCATACCACTTTCCATTCTGCAGGGAAACCGGGATTATGAGCTTCATTCCCTTCAAAGCCCGTACACATTGCTGCCACTGCCAACAGAAGGCCCCCGTTACCCGGCAGATAAATGCGCAACCGTTCATCCTGATAATTATGCCCATTTGCCAGATAGGTATTCTTCTGTACATCTTTCAGCAGCAGGTCGATGGCAAGATCAGGTTTTCCCAACCGGACAGCAGCAGTGGCGACCATGGGATAATCCCACCCCCAGGTACCTGGCCAGTTCCAGTTTTGAGATATATGATCCAACGTATTTAACATGATGGCTCTATCGGCAGGAACTGTTTCAGGAAGCAGGCCAAAGGCTCCCAGCACCATAGGATGGTCAGATAAGTACCGTTCATCGATATATGAATCCGGAGCACTTTCAGCAGCCAGGTACAGTCCGTCCTTTTGGGCAAAAGGTGGTAAACCTTCGATCACCTTTTGCCATTTCTCATTTTCAGGAAGGTCCATCCTTTTTAACCATTGCTGTGCCACAGATAGTCCCCATTGCCAGTAAGCCAGTTCAAAGGGAGGATTGAAGGTTGTATCTTTCCCCAGGCTTTCCTGTGCAGGAATGAGCGGAGGACCCAGCAAACACTGACTGCCTGTTTCATCCCAACGTACAAAATCAGCCATAAATTCTGCTGTACTGAAAACAAGCGGTGCATACTTTTCAAGCGTTTCATGATCCTGATATTCCCTGTAAAGCAATTCAGCAAAATAAATGATATGCGGCTGTTGCCAAATAAGAAATTCCCCTACACCAGAAGGACTATCACCCCCTGATGGGTCAGTCATCTTGGGCCACCTGACTCCATTATACCCCTGAATTTCAGCTTTTGCTTTTGCCCTGTCATAAATATCGAAGTAATATCCCAGGCTTCTCTCCAACAATTCTGTCCGGTTCCACAGTGCCCAATGGACCCCATGCCACCAGTGCATTTCAAGATGAAACTTTCCGTGCCAGCTGTTGAATGTAAGTCCGGTTTCCTGCGGAGGCACTTGTCCTGCACACTGAATCCGGGTCAGGTATTGGGAAAGCACCACCCTCCTTTCAAGCTCCTCAGCCCGTGGATCGGCAGTACCTGAAAAATCAACAGCACCTCCGCTATCCCAGAATGTTTTCCAGTGAATGGCAGCAGCTTCCTTAACTTCCTCGAAATTTTCAGGCAGCAGAAACTTATTAACCTGGCTGAACTCCGCAGTAAAGGAAAATAAATGATTTTCAGCATCTGGTTTCAATACAAAATAATGTGGTTTCTTTTGAATGATTTCGGCTTTTCCTTCCCAAACCAGCTTCACATAGTATACAGTGGCGTCAAGAGAATGCTCAAAGACAGCCTGATTTGCATTTCTGAAAATAATCCTTGAAAGATGTTTTCCCGGATTGTTCAGGTCCGCAGCACCATCGGTATGGCTTCCTGTAGGATAAGGAAATCTCAGACGGATACCTTGCAGTTCATTGGGAAATAATTCAGAACGAACCTGCACATTAATCATATCGCGGGATGGGTGGCAGTTCGTCTGCACCTCGGTTTTCCTTCCTCTCAGTTTGAAAGAAGATGTAATCTGTCCCTCCCACAGGTTGAGGATCTGGTTTATTCCGGAAATATCATCAGGCTGAACAGGTATTCCTGAAACTTCATCAAATTCAAAGCCGATAAAACCCAGGTGCAGCCTGTGGGGATTCTGCCTGAACCAGGATGCCGCTTCCTGTTTTCTTCCGGGCTCATTCCATTGTACAGCATAGGGAACCTTCCGCCCCTCCACATCAAAATACATGTATGATTCTTCCAGTTGGTAGTTCCCATTGTTTGGAAAGCTGTGCCAACCCCAGTCGGACATTGTGCCCAGGCTGATACCATTTTCATAGTTTTCAGGGAAAGTCTGTAACCCTGTTGCATCAACAGTGAATGCAAAGCTGCCGTTTCCGACTGAAAGGGATGAGAGGGAATCAAAGTCATGTACCTTCACATAATGCCGTGACACCAGCGCATAACGGTCTATTTTAGCTGTTTCCCCAGTTGTTGAAGTATCCTGGAGCCTGCTGCAGGAATATAACAACAGGCAGGAAACGAAAACGGCAATAACTGGTCGCATATCATCCGGTTTTAATTCAACCGGGACAATTTACCAATTATTGCCGTAACTTAGAAAATCAGCCTTACAGAACTATGATTTTTTCAGATAGTTTATCAGCTTCTTCATTGATGTATTTTCTAAATCCTTCTTCTGTTTTCCACTGCTCTTTATCGAGCCCCCAAACCGAGAAGAAGTAATGCTTTGCAGGTTTGTTGTTTTCACCCTTCTGGCTAATATAGCAGGTTTCAGAAATGATGTGGCTGAACCCTTTTTCCCTCACGGTTTCAAAGCCCAGTTTATAAAAGTTGATGTTGCTTGTTCTGCCGGTTTTTCCTGTCTCAGATGAAGAGACAATCACTGCCATCCCCAGTTCATCGTTATTTAGCGACTGAATATCGTGTGTGCCAATACACCTGAAACTGCCTGCGGTGAATTCAAAAGGTTCCCGTTTCAGATGACTGGTAACGATACCTGTTACGATTTCTGATCCTTCAGGCATTCCAATAACAGTTACATCTGATTCGAACCAGTATTTACCCGGATAAATGGAAATCTTTTCCACTGCTGCAAGCATTTCGCCATCCACATCCCATCCGTCATAGCGCAGTTCAAACACGGAGCGCACCGGACCTTCTGTCAGCTTATGATATTCATAAACTTCAGTGGAACCAAGGCGGAACAAAGAATCATTCTTCATCAGGGCAATACCACCCGAACCAAGTGAACTGCCGCAATGAAGCACATCCATGCCCCAGTCGGCCAGTTTATGGTAATCACCCAGTTCCGGTGTGTGAATCTTATCGATGATCATGGTTGGCATCCTCTTTCCAAACAAATCCTTCACGTTTCGGCAGTCGAAGTAGTTGCGGAAACCAATCTTGTCATTTTCCCAGTTTACACTTTCACCTTGTGCAATGATTTTAAATTCTTCTGTACAGGGCAAGGCTCTGTAGAAATCCACCTCCTCATAAGTGCCTTCTTCTTTTTCTATTCCCAGCCTGAGATTTGTTCTTTTGTCAAATTCAGGTGGATAATTCTTTCCGTCGGAAGCTATAACAGTTACTTTTTTTGTTTCTCCGGGAGCAAAACTAAGCAGAAGGGCTACCTCGTCCCAGGTGCCATCCTGATCCATGTCATCAAGCTGAAAAGGCACAGGAGAATTGTCGGAAAGCTTAAAAAGCGGCAGGCTGCCTTCCTGTAACCCTGTTTTTTGAAGCAATACTTCCTTTGAAAGCACAATTACCTCATCACTCCGGTCCACATCCTGAGGGTTCCTGAATGACAGGGAAGCTTCTTTCCCGCAGGAAAATAAGGTGCCTGCCACCAACACTAAAACAATAAACCTCATATTCATTTTAACCCATGATTTCATTTTCACCTTTTACATATCCAAAATTGGCAAGGATACCGCCATCTACATAAAGCACATGACCATTTACAAAGTCGCTGGCCTTTGAAGCCAGGAACAAGGCAGCATTTCCAACATCTTCAGGCTCTCCCCAACGGCCTGCAGGTGTACGGGTCATGACAAGGTCGTTGAACGGGTGACCGCCTTCACGAATAGGGGCAGTCTGTGCTGTGGCAATATACCCAGGACCAATGCCATTTATCTGGATATTATACTTTGCCCACTCGCAAGTCATGCTGGAGGTAAGCAGTTTCAGCCCCCCTTTTGCCGAAGCATAGGCTGAAACCGAATTCCGGCCGTAAACGCTCATCATGGAACACATGTTGATAATCTTGCCCGACCTTTTTTTAATCATATTTGGTGCAACCCGTTTCGAAACGATCAGCGGTGCCACCAGGTCAACCTCGATAACCTGCCTGTATTCAGAAACAGGCATATCGAGAATGGGAATGCGTTTGATGATCCCTGCATTGTTAACAAGGATGTCAACCGGGCCAACTTCATTTTCAATAATGGAAATACCCCTGTCAACATCAGTTTCGCTGGTGACATCAAACTTTAAAGTATAAACATCCAGGCCCTCCTCTGCATATATCTTTTTGCACAAATCAAGCTTATCATCGGCAATGTCATTTATACAGATTTTGGCTCCTGCATTTCCCAGTACCTTGCCTATAGCCATTCCAATGCCATGGGTGCCTCCGGTAATCAGGGCCACCTTTCCGGTAAGGTCAAATAATTGCTGTATCATAATTTTTTTTTGTTATCGGTTTTTACCTGAGTTCAACTGGCTTGATGTGGTCCATATCGGTATAATCAAGATTTTCACCAGCCATCCCCCAGATGAACATGTAGTTTCTTGTGCCGGCTGCAGCATGAATCGACCAGTTAGGTGATATAACCGCCTGCTCATTGTGCATCCAGATATGCCTTGTTTCATCGGGCTCTCCCATAAAATGACAGATGGCCTGGTCTTCAGGAAGGTTAAAATAAAAGTACACCTCATTGCGGCGATTGTGCCTGTGAGGAGGCATTGTGTTCCATACACTTCCCGGCTTCAGTTCTGTCATGCCCATCTGGAGCTGACAGGTTTCAACCACTGTATTGATCAAAAGCTGGTTGATGTCTCTCTCATTTGAGGTTTCAAGCGCCCCCATGTGAAGTACATTGGCATCGGCCAGCGTAACCTGTTTCACCGGATACTCCTTATGGGCAGGGGCCGAATTGATATAAAAATGGGCCGGATTCTGCGGATCATCGGAAACAAACTCCACATGCCTGCTGCCTTTACCAATATACAGCGCATCTTTGAAGTTCATTTTATAGGATTTGCCGTCAACCATAATGGAACCCGGACCTGCCACACTGATGACCCCTACTTCCCTGCGGTAGCAGAAAAATTCTGCCTTCAGGGGATCGATTGCCTCCAGTACAAGTGGTTTTTCCAAAGGCACTGCGCCTCCCACAATGAACCGCTCAATGGCTGAATACACCAGCCTGATATTGCCGGGGTCCATTACTTTTTCTACTAAAAACTCTTTCCTGATTCTTTGGGTGTCATACCCTTTAAAATCTTCAGGATGGTATGCATACCGTTCTTCATAAATTGTTGCCATAATATTTTATTTCATCAGTTCTTTTTGTCTTTTCAACGCTTCAAGATAATAATAATCAGCATAATTAAGTGCTACATCCACCTCACTGTCAACAGGCTTGTGCCCAACGCTGTGCTTAAGGATGAATCCTCCGTTTGACCCATCAGTAGCCCTGTAATTTTCAGATGTAAGGCTAGCCATGATCTTGTTGGCTGCATCCAGATAGGCCTGCCCTTTACCGGAAAAGGTACTCAATTCATAATAAGCAGAGGCCATAATGGCGGCTGCCGATGCATCCCTGTTTGTGTTGGGTATGGCAGGATCGTTAAAATCCCAATAGGATACCATATCTTCAGGCAGGTGTTGCAAAATAAAATCTCCTATATGTTCTGCAGCTGCCAGGTATTTTTTATCACCTGTTTCACGGTAACACATTGTATAGCCATAAAAACCCCATGCCTGTCCCCTGCCCCATGCCGAATCATCGTTCAGTCCCTGGTGGGTTTGTTTCTCTATCGGTTCACCTGTAAGCGTATCATAGCTAACTACATGAAACGAACTCCAGTCGTCGCGATAATGGTGTGCCAGCGTAACATCAGCATGTGAAACGGCAACATCTTTAAACCGTTGATCACCTGTTTCCTTTGATACCCAGAAAAGCATCTCCAGGTTCATCATATTATCAATGATCACCGGAAACTGCCATGAACCAAAATCCCAGGAGCGGATGCATCCAACTGTTGGATTAAAACGGGAAATCAAAGATTCCGAAGCCTGAATGATGACATCCTTATACGTTTCATCGCCGGTAATTCTGTATCCATTTCCATAACTGCAGAAGACCATGAACCCCAGGTCGTGGGTATTTGTGAGATACTGCACACCATCAAGCTTCAGCGTATTTTCAGTGGCAGCTTCCATCCAGTATGGACCACCTGTAAGGTCATACATCAGCCAGTATGACCCTGCAGGGAAGCCGCTGGTCCAGTCGCGGTAGTTCACCATGTAATAACCTCCGCTTTTATCGGGATAAGAACGTGGAACCTTGTCAGCAGGAGATGCTTCTGCCAGTACCTTTAACTGCCCGCTCAGTTCACCAGTTAACTTTGAATAATCCTCCTGACCGGTTTTTACATTTGCACAAGATGCAAGAAAAATACATCCTGCTACAATAAATACGTACTTCATTTGCCTTGTTAATATGATTTTTTACAAATATAAAGTTTATTATTGCAATCGATTGCAAAGACATCATAAATTTAATAATTTTGCATGAAAATGATCTATGGGAAAACCTTCTGAAACGACCATTCATGATATAGCAAGGATGCTCAACCTGTCAGCATCAACGGTATCAAGGGCACTGAACAACAATCCGGTCATTAAAGAAAAGACCCGTGACCTGATTTTACAAAAGGCGCAGGAAATGGGTTACCAGCCCAATGTAATGGCTGCAAACCTGCGTACGCGGCGAACGAATACAATTGGAATCATCCTGCCTCTTATCAACAGGCACTTTTTTTCATCGTTTGTAAGCGGAGTGGAGGAAGTTGCATACCGGGAAGGTTATGCAGTTGCCATTTCCCAGTCGAATGATGATTTTGAAAAGGAAACAAGGATCGCACGGACATTCTTTACCAACAGGGTCGATGGGCTGATCGTTTCCCTGGGCATGCAAACTGCTTCATTTGATCATCTGAAGGTTTTTACCGAACGCGGGGTGCCACTGGCCTTTTTTGACAGGGTTCCTGATGAGATTGATGCACATAAAATTGTTGTAGACGATTACCGGGGCGGATACATGGCCACCCAACACCTCCTGGAACAGGGGGCAACCCGTGTAGCACATATAGGTGGGCCACTAAATCTGATGATATACCACAACAGGCACAAGGGTTATACTGATGCACTCACTGAGGCTGGAATTGAATTGGACGACACCCTCATCATTCACAACCAGCTCACGCGGGAAGATGGTACAAACGCAATTAAAATCCTGATGCAGCTTCTGAATCCGCCTGATGCTGTTTTCTGTGCAAATGATACAACAGCTTTGAGCACCATCCTGTACCTTCGCGAGAAGGGCATTCAAGTTCCCAATGATGTGATGGTAGTAGGCTTCAGCAACGAACCCTTTTCAGAAGTTGTAACCCCATCCATCAGCACCATCAGGCAGCCGGGAGTTGAAATGGGAAGAAAAGCAGCTGAACTGCTCATTGAACAGATTCATGAGGGAAGTAAAACAAAGGGGTATAAAACCATCGTGATGCCTACGGAGTTGATTGTAAGAGAGTCGTCGGAAAAGAGCATAGAGCCACAAGTATAGAGCACAGGGCGGAAGGCACAGAATACAGGTTACAGGGCAAAAAGCAGACAGGAGCTCTCAGGAGCCAAAAAGGGAAGAAAATTATAGGTGCACTTAATGCCCCAACAGTACTTAAGAAACTTAAGCAGAGGGTTCTGTCCCTCATTTGCAACGAGGGGTTGTTTGTAATGCATTTAGAATGCATATTCATAATAATCCAGATCTTAATTTCCCTCTGGATATTATAATCAGAACATTCTATACAGGTGAAGTCAACTCTTTGCTGTGCATTGGGGTTATGTATACAAAGATTCACAAATGGAAAGAAATACGGATCATTATTCAATTCCTTCCGGAACACGTATCGGACATGTCCATCTGAAGGTATCCCATTTGCAGCGTTCGATTGATTTCTACTGCGGACTGCTGGGATTCGAACTGGTTACAACTTATGGTGCAGATGCAGCATTTGTATCGGCGGGAGGATACCACCATCACATCGGTCTGAATGTGTGGTACAGCAAAGATGCCCCTCCGGCGCCAAGAGATACGGCTGGCCTTTTCCATGTAGCCATCCTCTATCCTACCCGGAAAGATCTTGCAAATATTCTGCAGCGGCTGATCGATAATGGAATCCGGTTCGGTGCATCCGATCATGGGGTTTCTGAAGCTATTTACCTGAACGATCCGGATGAAAACGGACTTGAACTTTACTGCGACAGACCCAGGGAAGAATGGCCCCTGAAAGCGGATGGATCGGTTGACATGTACACCAGGCCGCTTGATCTGGAGGGTCTGCTGAAGGAAAGATAGCAAACGTCAAGGGACATGGGGCATATTGCTTGGGGCAGAATTCAGAGAACAGAGTGCAAAGGGCACGAACAGAAAATCTGGATATTTTAACCATTTTGGTTCCCTAATTTAAATCATGAAAGGATTCCATTGCTCTCATTAAAAAAGATAAGATCCAGTTTGATGTTATTTAAGGGCATGCCAAAAGCTAAATCAACTCTATGTTTAATTGAATTTAATCTGGACTTGGTATAGGCATGTAATAAGCATGGAGCGGTTGTCTATCCAATAACTAATGAAGTGGAATTCCTAATTAGAAGAGACAGTTTTGGGATTAAAAAAACAGTTTCCGCTTAATGCAACTTACAGCTTTAAACCTAACGGTTTTCCTGATTGCAGCTAAAAACCTGAAGCTATTCAAATCAGAAGAGGCCGGTCCACCAGACCAGCCTCTTCATTTGTCTTAAGGAATTTTGCTTCCCTATTTTAAGTGTTTCTAGCTATTTTTTGTATATCAATCTGCCGGTCTGTACTTCGTCGCCGAGTATCAACCTGTAAATCAACACACCTTCTGCTACATTAACAGGGCTAAACCTTACAGAGTTTACAACACCCTGGTGAACATGACGGTCCATTAGGGTTGCAATTCTTTGTCCGGCCATGTTGGTAATTTCGAGTAATGCGCGGGCATCTTTATCTGCTGCAAATTCAAAAGTTACTTCACTGCTGAACGGGTTGGGGTAAGCCTTCAGGCTGTTGCCATTTACATCCAGAACATCAATCTCGGCTGATTTTTTCTTTGCTGAAAGGTTCTGATAGAAATTGACAGCCAGTGTTTCGGGTTCCTCCCACATACATACAGCCTCGCAGGAAACACCATGTATGATAATGTAAACGGAGCCTGACAATCCTTCAAAAACAATATCGGTCAATCCATCCACATTGTCAAGCTGACCTGAATTATAGTTGTATTGTCCGGGAGCAACAGTAGGTGTAGATTTCTTGCCCTGTTTGATTTCGGGGAATGCGTTAGATCCCACATAAACATGGGCTTCAGTAAGCACAAATCCATCAAACATCTCATATACAACTGATACAACACCATCGTAATATGTTACGGTTGCTATACCCACATGTGTGCCTTTACCTGTATCGCATTGTCCTGCACCTGACCAAAGATCCATTTCATAAGTATTTCCTTCAGAAATAGAATTTGTCCATCCCCAGCGGTTGAAACCATAATTCAGGAAACAACCAACAGATGGATCGTCACCTAGCAGAGCAAATAAAGTCTCACAGTTAGCAAACTCCTCAGGTGCCCTTGTAATTGTAACATAACAGGTTGTTTTACAACCGTTGGCATCTGTTACCTCCACGCTGTAGTCACCTGCTGCAAGATCGGTTGCAGTCTGAGTAGTCTGGCCATCTGACCATAAATAGCTATATTCAGGAGTTCCACCAACAGCAGTAACGGTAGCAGAACCACCACCTAAACCATCGCAGCTGGACTGGGAATCTTGAACAACACTGCATGTGAGTTCGGTGGGTTCTCCAATTGTAACTTCACATTCAGTTTCACAGCCATTATCATCGGTAATGGTTACGGTATAGGTTCCCGCGCTCAAATTATTTGCAGTGGCTGTTGTCTGACCATCAGACCACAAATATTCGTATGGAGCTGTTCCGCCTGAAGCTTCAACGGTTGCTGAACCATCACTGCCTTCAAAGCAGGATACATCTTCTGATGCTGTAATTTCACAGGTCAATTCTTCCGGTTCGCCAATTGTAACTTCACATTCGGTTTCACAGCCGTTTGCATCAGTTATAACAACAGTGTACAATCATGCTCTTAATCATGTAGCAGTGGCTTCTGTCTGCCCATCAGACCACAAATAACTGTATGGAGATGTTCCGCCTGACGCTTCAACCGTTGCTGAACCATCACTGCCTTCGAAGCAGGATACATCTTCTGATGCTTTAATTTCACAGGTCAATTCATCCGGTTCGGCAATTGTAACTTCACATTCGGTTTCACAGCCGTTTGCATCAGTGATAACAACAGTGTACAATCCTGCGCTTAATCCTGTAGCAGTTGCTTCTGTCTGGCCATCAGACCACAAATAACTGTATGGAGTTGTACCGCCTGAAGCTTCAACAGTTGCTGAACCATCGCTGGCTTCAAAGCAGGAAACGTCAGATGATTCAGTAATTTCACATGTAAGTTCTTCCGATTCGCCAATTGTAACTTCACATTCGGTTTCACAGCCGTTTTCATCAGTTATAACAACAGTATGTAATCCTGCACTTAATCCTGTAGCGGTTGCTTCTGTCTGGCCATCAGACCACAAATAACTGTATGGAGCTGTTCCGCCTGAAGCTTCAACCGTTGCTGAACCATCACTGCCTTCAAAGCAGGATGCATCAGATGATTCTGTAATTTCACAAGTTAATTCATCCGGTTCGCCAATGGTAACTTCACATTCAGTTTCACAGCCGTTATCATCGGTAATGGTTACGGTATAGGTTCCCGCACTCAAATTACTTGCAGTGGCTGTTGTCTGACCATCTGACCACAAATATTCGTATGGAGCTGTTCCGCCTGAAGCTTCAACCGTTGCTTCTCCATCACTGCCTTCAAAGCAGGATACATCAGATGATTCAGTAATTTCACAGGTCAGTTCTTCCGGTTCGCCAATTGTAACTTCACATTCGGTTTCACATCCGTTATCATCGGTAATAGTTACGGTATAGGTTCCCGCGCTCAAACCACTTGCAGTGGCTGTTGTCTGACCATCTGACCACAAATATTCGTATGGAGCTGTTCCGCCTGAAGCTTCAACGGTTGCTGAACCATCGTTGCCTTCGAAGCAGGATACATCTTCTGATGCTGTAATTTCACATTCTAGTGGTTCCTCAGGTTGGGTAATTTCAGCATAACATTCTGTATCCTGATCATATGCATCTACAACTATAACAGTATAATTACCTGCCGAAAGATTTGTAAATGTATGGGCACTTAAATTGGTGTTTAAAAGCTGACCCACGGGATTTACAAGGTCTGAACTCAGGTATAGGTAAACATTAAATGGAGCACCTCCATCGGACCATTCAACAGAAACTTCACCATTGCTGTCTCCATAACAAGCAAGTGCGTCGCCAGTTGCTTCACATGTGGGAGCGGTAGGCATCGGTTCATAATCAAAGCAGAAGTCAATATGGCTTATGCCTGCATAGTTTCCACTGGCATTAACAGGAGAATGCAAATAACTATCCTCTGTCAGATCATTAGAAGAGTAGTCATAAACATTTGCATCATTACCTCCTTTAACCACGATTTGGTTCATAATAATACCAGTGGTAACAGACCAGCTAAAGACCTGACCGCATTCGGTATTGGTAATAGTGACTGTTACCGTACCCACAACATCACCATCCAACTACAGATTATAAGTTCCTCCACTGGGATCGTTAAATCGTATACCATCTGCACATAGAGTCGGATTTCCGGATACCAATGATGGTATAATCCCCTCAGCAGTAGGATCGTTGCTGTTACATTGTGCAGTTGCCATGTAGCTGCAACACAATAATAGAAATAGTGCACTCATTGCTAAGTGCGTCAGTTTTTTCAATTCGTAATGTTTTTTCATAATCATGAATCAGGAGTAAAAATTTGTTGTTTTAAGTAAGTAATAACATCAAAAACCATCTTCAAAGTTACATCGTCCTAATCTCCCTGTATGTCAAACATTAATTGACACTATAACTGGTCTTTTCTCCTGTATTGTGGGGTAGACAATAAGGAAACAGTTGCTTTATTCAGGAATACAAGATACAAATGTCTTTTTTTATATACTATCCGGATTTTTACGGATTTTTTACTTATTTAAACTGCTTCCACTAAAATATTATAATATTGTTTTTCAACTATTTAAGCAATGTAACCTAAATATTCTGGTATTTTCCTAATTCAGATTGCAAAGAAGTAAAGTAGGGAGCAGAAAAAAGATGATGAGTAGTGATAGTGGAGAATGATTCTCGAAAGGTTAAGGCTCATAATTAATTCTGTCTGAGAGGATGTTTGACATTTATACAACTGAGCAATTTAATCTTACGACATCAAATCATTGGCGACCATTGTTGAGAATGGGTTCTGATAAATTTACAGTGAAGTGAATTCAGTATTAACCTGAAGATGCTATTTCGGATGAAAATAGCCATGGACTTCTGACAAAAGGAATTGCGCTGCGGTTTAATTAATTCCGGTAAAAAAAAAGGAAAGCTCTCGCTTTCCTTCTTGTTTCTCTTGGTGACTCAGCTGGGATTCGAACCCAGGACCCCATCCTTAAAAGGGATGTGCTCTACCAGCTGAGCTACTGAGTCATCCTTATGTATCCTTTGTTTATCAAAGGCTGCCTTAATTCTTTAAGGCGGTGCAAAAGTAATATTTATTTCTTTTCAGGCAAATCCATAGATATTTTTTTTCCTAAAATCTCTTTTTTATTAAATCTTACTTGATGTACAAACCAAAATCATGTTTGGTTCATTGTCATCGGTCCTATTTTATTTCACAGTGTCATCAAGAGGTATTCCCAGGCTTTCATACAGGTTGCGTCGGGCGGCTTTGTCTTTTAGAAGAATACCATGTGCATGCATGGCTACATCTTTGGCTACATGACGTGGCACAACCACCACTCCATCCCCATCGGCCACTACAACATCACCGGGCATTACCAGAACCCCACCTATGGTAACCGGCCTGTTTACCGATTCCAGTTCATTCCTTCCCGGACGGATGCCCCTACCCTTTTTACGCAGGTATAAAGGCACTTTCTGCAGCGCAATTTCATCAGTATCACGTGAACTTGCATCGGTAACAACACCTACTGCTCCAAGCTTTACCCAGTAAAGGATGTTGTTTGATCCAATAGAACCAATGTCCATGTCTTCCACATCATCAAGTACAACCACTGAACCCGGCTGTATGGCTTCAGCAAACGCTTCGGTGGAGTAGGTACTGTAAAAATGTCCTTCCCAGGCTGCAAAATCTTCACCCGGTTTTGGCCGGTTAAGTTTTTGGGTAGGCACATACCTGGCTGTAACAGCTATTCCCCGGATAATATGTGACATATCTTTGGTATCTACCCAATCGGCATGAATTTCATGATTTACAAGCCCGGTATTTGGTAAACCCACCATGTCCATACCGTCGGAAACATCAGCAACCCGCAGTCCCTGGTAAAGTTTCAGTATTTCTGCATTCTCCTCTGCAGAATAAGTTTGGGTTTCAATCAGGTTGGCTCCTTTGGAATAATCTTTTTTTGCCTGGCTGAATCCGGCTGTAGAGATAACAACAAATGTCAAAAACAATAAAGAATGAAGTTTCATAATCAGAAAATTTAAGTTATTGAATATGGTAAAGAAGAATGATGAACATTTATTTTAACCTTATTGTCCCTGGTCAGGAAATACCCGAATGTATATTCCACCCTTACCTCAGACCCGTTTATATCTTTAAAAAAATAATTCCCCATGGCGACAGCTCGATTTCTGGTGATAATAATGCCAGCATTCTCAAATGTGACTTTTATCCAGGGCCTGATGGCAAACCCCTGGTCTTCGGGATGTTTGGAATTTCCAGATATAAAATAGGAAAGAGCTTTTTCAAATGTGTCGCGAAACTGCTCTATAGATGCCAGGGTTGGTTTGAATAGTACAATACCTTCATCATATCCGTAATGCTGCTTGATAAATTCAACAGCTAAAGATTTATAATCCTCATTATTTCTGTAGGCATTGCTTATTCTGATGATTCCATCCCCCCATGATTTCTGTTCTGAAAGTATCTTTTTCTTAGTAAGCAGCTTTTTCATACACTGTTTAATTTTAATCATTAAAAATAAGATAATATTGGAATAATTAAACTTCTGCCATTATAATTCAAGTTCCTTTTAATGGCTCACACCATCAATTACCCTGAAGGAGAGGAACGTTTGTTAAATGATCCACACCTACTTAAAAATATCGACACTGTAGAAAATAATGGAATTAAAAACAATCTACATTTGCCCGGTTTTTTATTACAGAATCGTGGAATCAATATTTAAGCCCAAGTTCTTCAGTGTTCTGAAGGAAGGTTATACAGGCAGGCAATTTTCATCAGACCTGATGTCTGGAACAGTAGTTGGTATTGTGGCACTGCCACTGGCCATTGCCTTTGCGGTTGCATCGGGTGTTTCACCTGAAAAAGGTTTGATTACTGCAGTCGTGGCAGGTTTCATCATTTCATTTTTAGGCGGCAGCCGCGTACAGATTGGTGGGCCTACCGGGGCCTTTATTGTAATTGTTTACAGCATACTGCAACAGTACGGGCTCCATGGCCTGATGATATCAACAATTATGGCGGGCGTCTTCCTGATCATATTTGGCCTTTTAAAACTGGGAGCCCTGCTGAAATATTTCCCGCACCCGCTGATTGTAGGGTTCACAAGCGGTATTGCTGTAGTAATATTTTCCACCCAAATCAGGGATGCATTTGGACTTGATATTACACAGGTTCCGTCAGGTTTTGCAGCCAAATGGCTCATCTATTTCCAGAATTTTTCTTCGGTTAATATTTATGCAGCAGTTATCACAATCACAACCATTCTACTTGTCACATCTTCAAAAAGGTTTGTGAAAAAAGTACCTGGTTCCCTCATTGCAATTGTTGCTGCAACAGTTGCTGTCCAGACATTAGGGCTTCCTGTTCTGACCATTGAATCCTTTTTTGGCGATATTCCTGATTCATTTCATCTGTCAGTACCAACGGTTGAATGGAGCCAGCTTGGTAATTACCTGCAACCTGCTCTGACAATAGCACTTCTTGGGGGTATTGAATCGCTGTTGTCGGCAGTTGTTGCCGACGGGATGACCGGTAGCCGGCACCGTTCAAACACAGAACTTGTTGCACAGGGAATTGCCAATATTGTAACACCCTTTTTTGGAGGCATACCTGCAACAGGAGCCATAGCCAGAACTGCCACCAATATAAAGAATGGAGGAAAAACTCCTGTTGCAGGTATGTTTCATGCAATCACCCTGCTCCTTATCATGCTGTTTTTCGGGAAATGGGTTAAACTGATCCCCATGTCAGCACTGGCAGGGATATTAATTGTTGTTGCCTACAACATGAGCGAATGGCGATCCTTCAGGTCAATACTGAAAGGATCTTTTTTTGATATCATTGTTTTATTGTCAACATTCTTCCTGACAGTGTTCGTTGATCTGACCATTGCCATTCAGGTAGGGGTAGTTCTTTCTGCACTGCTGTTTATGAAAAGGATGGCCGACATCAATAAAACGATTCCCCAGGTGGTTGACACTGACATCATCGAAGATTATTCGAACCTGCCTCATGAAATTGGTATTTATGAGATCAGCGGACCCTTGTTTTTTGCTTCTGCCAAACAATACTGCGAGGTGCTCAAGTCGACCGGTTTAAAAAATAAAATCATCATTATCAGGATGCGCCATGTACCTTTTGTCGATTCAACAGGACTTAACAACCTTAAAGCAGCGTTGAAAATCTTAACTGATTCTCATATAAAGGTCATTCTTTCAGGGGTCAATGATGCAGTGCGTGCTGATCTTGAAAAAGGGGATATTATAAAGATTATCGGCAGCCATTCCATATTCCCCTCCTTCGACAAGGCAATGGAAGAGGCATTAAGCCATTTGAAAAGAAAGGCAATTTAGATGGATTTTATTGTAGTTGACCCTGCATAAAAAGCCTGACCTGTTCAACAGTCATTTTTTTTGCCAAAATTTTTTTATTCTCATCCAATAAAAAAATTCCCGGGGTGGTGCGGGCATCGTACAGTATTTTAAACCTTGACACATGATGCTCATCCCATACATTCAGCCAGTCGTGCAGTTCATGTTCATTAAGGAATTTTTCCCATTCTTCCTTATTATCCATTGAATAGATGGCAAACACCTCAAGCCCTTTGTTTCTGAATGGCACATAAACTTCGTTATACAGCTGTGGGACAAACACCTTGCAATGGGAGCATCCGGGTTCATATATGACTACAAGGGTATATTTTGCATCGATTTGATTTAGATTATGATACTGTCCGTCGAATCCCTCAAGTGTAAGATCAGGGGCCTGTTTCCCTATGAGGTTGTTTTCAAAAAATAATACATTTTCCCTGATTTTAGCGAGAGCTTCTTCAGTAGCCCAGAATGCTTCACCTGACAGATAATACTTCCGGGCAAGATCCACAAACAATGCATCCATTCCCATGATATTGCTGTTGATGCTGCTGTTCAGGAAAAATGATGCGGCAAACTGAAATATCCGCCTGTTATGTTTTACCTCTTCAATGAACTTAATTACTTCAGGACTTATAGAATCATAATGCTGATAAAGAACATTGGTAAACCAGGTCTCCAGCTTGTTTTTATAAAAAGGAGTATATAGTAACCGTTCATCTTTATAGTCAAAGTTATCCCAAAAATGAGCCCTTTGATAATAGAAGCGTGCAATCAGCAACAGTGAATCATTTTCCTTTACTTCCCTGGGAAGAGAAGAAATATCCAAAGCAGGAACATGGGTAGCTTTGACAAACTTTGCAAGGAAAGACCCTGGAAAGTCATTTTCAAGTTTCTCCCAGTATGCATAAAGCTGATTGGTTAAATCATTCAATTCATTGAATAATTTCTCCTTCTCTCCAGTTTCTGAGCCTTGAAGGCTTTTTCTTATTTCTGAATTTCTTTTCTGAAGATTTTTAAGGAATGCAGAGTATCTGACAAATGCTTCTGTTTCATCAGCTCCCGAAACAGAAACATTTTCAGCAATGAAAGATTCATTTCTCAGGATGAACTGCTGGTCGGTACCAAGAAGGAAATCAAAGTGGGCATTCTCATCACGGTAGATTTTATATAATCCTTGTGGCAACAGGGAATCAGCATGAAAGATTCCTGTGCCGCGGCTGTCGAGAAGGACGGTATCTTTTGCATAAATATTTCCTGAATAATAATGAGCCAAATAAACTTCCTGACCGGCTGCTTCCTTAAGATCTACCTTGATCTCCATTGCCTGGCCCATTCCCATGACTGGCAAGATCAGGGTTAAAACCAATATGAAGAACAGTTTTTTTATTTGCATGGGATATAAATCAATAACGGTCAAAAATAAATTTTAATATTGAAAAACAGGAGGAAAAATTTTTAAATCAGATTGTTTGATATAATTTTCAGCTTCAAAACTAATTCCATGCTGTCAATCAATATTCCTGTTTATAATATAGAGGCAAAAGATCTGGCTTTACAGTTGTTGAATCAGGCAAAGGAACTGGGCGTTCCGGTGGAGATCAGGATTTATGATGATGGTTCTGCCAATGAAATAAAAAGGAAAAACAGAGATATTTCGGAAATGCCGGGTATTGTTTACAAAGAAATGAAAAAGAATCTGGGCAGGGCAGCCATAAGAAACAGAATGGGTTTTGATTCACAATATAAATACCTGTTATTTATCGATGCGGATTCAAAAATAGTCAGGGAGGACTATCTGAAAAAGTATCTGGAACTGGCCACACCTGGATGTGTATTGTGCGGAGGAACTGCCTATGATCCGGTAAAACCTGGAGATAAAAGTAAGATGCTGCGCTGGGTTTATGGAACCAGGCGTGAGGCTATAAGTGACAGGGAAAGGAACAGCAAAAAGAGTTTCATTATCACCTCCAATAATTTTTTAACCGACAGGGAGGTATTTAATCTGATCCATTTCAGGGAAAACCTTGGCCCGTATGGACATGAAGATACACTGTTGGGCTATGACCTGTTTACAGAAGGCATTCATCCTTTTCACATTGATAATCCTGTTGAGCATACGGGCCTTGAGGATTCTGTTATTTTTTTGGAGAAAACAAAAGATGCTTTAAAGAATCTAAATTTTATTACTTCAAAAGTTTTAAGTAACGACAAAGAACTCAGCAGGCAGGTAAACTTTCTGAAGAGGTACAATACGTTGCCATGGTTTATCCCACCTATGTTGCTGAAACCGCTATTCAATCTGCTCAGGAGTAGCCTTGAAAAGAACCTTACCGGCAGCAGTCCGAAGCTTTTCTTCTTCGATCTTTATAAGCTTCTGTATTATGCTACGCTTAAAGTTTTATAAATAAAATAAACATTATTTAATGGAGGTGCAACAGAACATCACTTACCGGGTAAACTGATTCATGATTCTATACATAAAAAAAGCTGCCATTGCTGACAGCTTTCTTTTTATTCTAAACTTCAATTCAGTTTTATCTCGCCATACCGGCTCCAGACATAAACTGTCCCTCCTGAGCCTGAACCTACTTTCCCCTTGATAGTGCGGGTATGATTGTCACTTATCCTGTCGCCTTTATAATTGTTTTCCGGGAAAGATATTCCGCAATAGTTACAGCTGGCATCAAGCGAATAACTGGCATCACCCAGTCCCAGGCTAACCTGTCCGTAACTGCTTGTAACATGAATCGATTCAAACTGATTTACATTTCCAATCTTTATACCCCCATAACCGGCATCAACCTTCAGGTTTCCTGCCAGCTCATTTACCTTGACCTGTGTGTACCTGGTATTAGCAGACAGAGATTGAATGTTGCCGAAATTAAAAGTGTCATACCGTGATTCAGTGTCGATTGAGCCTGCCTGATCAAGATTGACCACAGTATATTTTGAATTCAGCTTCATATCTCCTGTCCGGCCAAATGTCATGTTTGAATACTGTACCGTTACATTCAGATCTCTGGCTGATTCTATATTTGATTTACCGTAAGCCAGGTTCATACTGGCAGGTTGCGGTGTATTCAACTCGTTCACTGATATATTTCCATATTGAATATCAAAAGTACCGGTAGCATTCAGGATATTCACAAAAGTATTCCCATACTTATTGGTGATGTCCAGGTTCTTATCAGGCGGGATATTGATTTCATAGTTGATACTGAATTTACTCCGGCTCTGAAAGTTGCGGCTTATATGCGTTTCGGCTGTTACTGTACTGCCTGTTTTTCCGAAACTGACATCAATCATATCAAGCAGTTCATTTGCCCTTCGTTCAGGTGCTTCCACAGTCACCACAACATCTATGGTAATGTTGCTGCCTCCCCTGTCAGTTACGTTAATTTGACCAAACCTGTTGTTAACAACAAGTGTCTGAACGCTGTTAACAGGCCATGACTCACTATATTTCTTCGTTTTTTCCTGTGCAGCTGCGATTGTTACTGATGTCAGCATGGCAAGGAGCCATAGAGCTGAGATCATTTTAATTTTCGGTTTCATAATTCACATTGTTTTTTTGTTTTACTTCCTGAAGTTTATCAATAATCATATTGATTAAGCTAAGTTTTGTCTGGTAATATTCAAGCATGGCATTGATCACCCTTTCATCGCTGGGACTAAGGGCAAGATCATCCTGCAGTTTAAGGAAAACCTGTTCAAATTCCTCCATCTCATGTTCTATCATGAGTTGTTCTTCTTCTGAAATCATACCCTGTTCCACAAGTTTTTCCCATTGCGACATGCCTACATTTATGGCATTTGTATAATAAAATTCAACTTCCTCATATTCCGATGAAACAGCTGCCAGTGTAAATGCATTTTGTGGTTCACCTGCCAGTTGGGGCTTCTCTGCAGGCGAAAACCATATAACAGCCTGGTTGACCAGCAGGAATGCAAAAACCGCTGCGGCAGCTACCTTCCAGACCACATCCAGTTTTATTATTTTCCTTCTTTTATTCATCTGCTCAAGCCTTGCTTCAAAACGTTCGAAATGTCCTTCAGAGGGTTCATTATCATTTAACCCCTCCAGGTTTTTCAAAATCAGGTCTTCTATGTTGTCTCTCTTTTCCATGTCAGTTGTATAAATAAATTTCCTTTCCTTTCAGTAACTCTTTCAATTTAGTTTTGGCCCGCGAATACTGGGTGCGGGAAGCAGAATTGCTGATACCCAGTATCTGGCTGATCTCATCGTGATCATATCCCTCGATCAGATGAAGGCTCAGGATCACTCTGTACCCGTCGGGGAGGCTCATGATTGCCCTTTTAATGTGTTCCACATTCACCTCCCTGTATTCTTCATTATCATCGGGCAATTGCATCCGGGGATTTACTTCCTCAAACTGCACCCTCTTTTTTTTCAAATGGTCTAAAGAACGGTTTACGACAATTTTTTTCAGCCACGCACCAATACTTACTTCACCCTTATAGGTATCTATTTTTTTAAATGCCTTCAGGAATGACTCCTGCATAATATCTTCTGCCTCTCCTTCATCATTCACAATTCTTAAACTCACACTGTACATACTTTTATAATAAAGCCTGTACATTTCGAACTGTGCTTTGCTGTCTCCTTTTTTGCAACTGTCAATCAATTCCTGATGAATATTCTGATATGACTTTTCCAATTTTTTTTTCTTTTCTGGTTAAAGGACGAAAGGATTTACTGAATGTTGCAGTATTTGTAAACATTTTTACAGGACTGCTTCAACAAGGATAAACTTTAACCGGAATGACCAGCTTCCGGTTAAGGTAAAGGGTAAATTATTTATTGCCGCAGTTCATAAACTTCAGCAATGTACAGTCAAAGTTCCTTATAAAGTTAAAGAGAATTGTAGAACTGCACGAGTTCTCTGAGATGATCCGGATTATTATGTTTGAGTTTATTTTTCTTCAGAAAAGAAATGACCTCTTTCTGATGATCAGGAAATATTGTTTCTATATCTTTCGATTTAAATACAGGTTTGGCAGCATCCATTCCCACTTTGATATAATACTCATCGGGGCGTCTTGTGAATTTTGCCGGTTGTGCATCCTGATAGGCTCCTGGATTTTTTGCCTCCTCGAACAACACTTTTGGTTTTGAATAAAGTGAAGAGTGGCCTTTTTCCAGAACATTAAAATATCCCCGCTTCAGCTTTTTTGATGACAGATAAGGGAGGTATTCCATCTGGTAATCCCCAAATTCAACTTTTTCTATAACTTCAGGAACTGCAATTTCGTATGCCTGCCCATCGTTGCTTCTGAATTCGATCTGGTCATTGAAAATATTGTACCTGAGCGGAACAGAAACAAACTGGGTTTTTGAGGTTGTATATACAGAGCCTTCTGTAAATTCCTCATGAAGAAAAGGAGATCCATTTATATCCTTCTCAGTTAGTGTTCCGAAGGGCCGGTTTGTATGAGCTTTGTTGTAATTAAAAAAGTCTATGGCCTGTTTAATTTCATAAGCAGAATGCATGGTTGCCTGGGCAAATGTTAATTGTATGCATGAAAAGGTAAGTAATGTAACAAATCCTAATTTTTTCATTTTATGTCAGATTTAACATTGAGCTGCATAAAATTGATAAAAAAATCTGATATTAATTGTTTAATTACCTAAAAAGCAAGACAGAATAAAAATTTCACCCAAAACCAGGAAGAAGTAGAAAATTCATTTATTACACCAGGCCTGAAAATCCCATAAATGCCATGGCGAGAATTCCGGCAGTTATCAGGGCAATTGGAGCTCCTTTAAGCCCTTTTGGTATGTTCATTAAATCCAGATGTTCCCTTATTCCGGCAAACAACATCAGGGCAAGTCCGAAACCAAAAGCATTGGCTACTGCAAACACCACACCTTCCACAAGATTGAAATCAGTTTGTACAGTAAGAATGGCCACCCCCAGAATAGCGCAGTTGGTAGTGATCAACGGAAGAAATATACCAAGGGCCTGGTAAAGAGCCGGACTTACTTTTTTCATTATAATTTCTACAAGTTGCACAAGCGAAGCAATCACAAGAATAAATGCAATGGTTTGCAGGAATGAAAGCCCAAAACGGGCAAGAATATATGTTTGGATAAGATAGGTTACGATGGTGGCTAAAACCATTACAAAGGCTACTGCAAATGTCATTCCCACAGCAGTTGAAATTCTTTTGGATACCCCGAGGAAGGGACAGATTCCAAGAAACCTCATCAATACGATGTTGTTCACAAGGATGGCACCTAAAACAATGATTAGATAATTCATGGCATATTTATTTTAAAAATATGTTTAGCTTGTTAGTTTTTTTTAATCTGATTAATAATAGCAATCAGGTAACCCAACACCAGGAATGCCCCAGGAGCGAGAACAAACAGGAGGGACACATAATTCTCTGAATAAAGTGGAACATCAAACAACCTTCCGCTTCCAAGGATTTCCCGCACGCTTCCAAGCAGTAAAAGAGCAAAACTAAATCCCAGTCCCATACCTAGTCCATCAATCGCCGCTGCACCCATTTTATTTTTTGATGCGAAAGCTTCTGCACGGCCCAATACAATACAATTAACTACGATCAAGGGAATAAAAATCCCGAGACTGTTAAACAGGGCTGGCACATAAGCCTGCATCATTAATTCCACAACGGTAACAAAGGCAGCAATAATTACAATGAAGCTGGGGATCCTGACTTTTTCGGGAATCACATTTTTAATAAGTGATACAACAATGTTGGCCATAACCAAAACAAATGTAGTAGCCAACCCCATGCCCAAACCATTAATTGCTGATGATGTAACTCCGAGTGTAGGGCACATCCCAAGCAAAAGAACAAAAACAGGGTTTTCCCTCAAAAAACCTTTGGTTAAATTGATCCACTGAGTCATAACAATTTTTATTGGTTTCCGGCACTGCCGGCATTATCATTTGTTTCATAAGCATCGTAAGCACGCACCAGTGCTTCAAGAAAAGCCCTGGAAGTGATGGTGGAAGCAGTAATGGCATCAAAATCGCCTCCGTCCTTTTTTACCTTGAACTGGTGAGTTCCCGGATTTTTTCCAATGACATTCTGTTCAGGCTTTTCACTGTTGCTGAACCAGGGATACATTTTTGAACCAAGCCCTGGTGTTTCGGCATGCTCCAGCACCTCAAAACCTGAAAGATTTCCTGAACTGTCGATTCCTGCCATTATAGAAATATAGCCGCTGAACCCGTTATTGGTGAATGTTTTGACAGCAACCCCTATCCTTTCGCCATTTTTATATGCCGGAAAAAATTCAAGACTGTCACCTTGTGGTGAGGCAGCCACCTTCCAGTGCTGACCTAGTTCATCAAAATCGGGCAGCACCTTTTTAATTGCTTCGCTCTGGGCTTGCAGTTTCGACAATTCTATGGCATCCTTTGTAAAATCATAAACAAAACCAAGGGCTGCTGCGGCAATGAAGGTAACGGCAAACAAGGTTACCACCATACTCATAAAAGTTGATTCGCGTTTTGCCATTTTTTATTTCCCTCCGAATCTTTTTGGTTTCACATAGTTGTTGATCAGCGGCGTAAATGCATTCATGATCAGAATAGCAAATGATATGCCTTCGGGATAGGCACCAAACAAACGTATGCTGATGGTAATAATTCCTATACCTGCTCCGAAAATAATTTGTCCTTTGGGTGTCATTGGAGATGAGACCATGTCGGTTGCCATAAATATTGCACCAAGCATCAGTCCTCCGGTGAGGACATGGTAAGCCGGATTCACATAAGCCTGTGGTTCAACCAACCAGAATATCGCAGCTATGATTGCAACAGAGCCAATAACCGAAACCGGAATGTGCCAGGTAATAACCTTTTTGTACAACATGTACAATCCACCCAGAATTAAGAGCAATGCGGAGATTTCCCCCAGTGAACCGCTCATATTGCCCATGAGCATTTCGGTAGCCTGGGGCAACTCCCTTGAGATTTCGTGAACAGGAATTCCATTATTCAGTCCTTCCTTTATAATTCCCAATGGGGTAGCAGTTGTTAAACCATCCACATCTTCATTCGCAACAGGCCATGAGGTCATATGCACAGGAAAGGAAATCAACAGAAAAACCCTTCCAACAAGTGCCGGATTGAATATATTGTTTCCCAGTCCCCCGAATGAAAGTTTGCCTACACCAACTGCCACCAGGGCGCCTATGATGATAATCCACCAGGGCAGATTTGACGGAACATTAAATGCAAGGAGGATTCCTGTTACCAATGCTGAGCCATCGGTAACCATTGGCTTGATTTTCATCAGGTACTTTTGAATCAGAAATTCGAATGCCAGGCATGCTACCACGGCAATAAGTGTCACTTTCAAGGCATCAGGCCCGAATATGAATACCGACCACAGCAATGCCGGTATCATTGCATAAACAACCCTGTACATGATCTTTCTGACCGAATCATGGGAATAGACATGGGGTGATGGTGAGACTGTAAGTAAATTACTCATTCCTGGTTTTGAGTTTAAATTTTATCCTGCCTCGCAGCAGGTGGTTCATTTTTTTTAGGCCAATTAATGAATCTCTGAATTTTTAATTAAGATGGCTTGGTCCGAGACCGGATTATGGAACCCACCTTACCTTTTCCATACCGGATATAATCGAGTAACGGACGGTTGGACGGGCAGATATAGCTACATGAACCACATTCCATGCAATCCATAATTTTATTTTCTTCTGCCCGGTCGTAAATCTTCTTTTCAGAAAATGTCATCAGAAGATAAGGTTCCAGTCCCATCGGACACGCTCCCACACATCTTGAACACCGGATACATGTATTTATTTCACTTCGGCGTGCTTCTTCTCCTCCTAAAAGCAATATTCCGGATGAACCTTTGGTTACAGGTACATCAAGTGAAGCAACAGCCCTTCCCATCATAGGTCCGCCGCTGATGATCTTTCCGGTATTTTCATTTAATCCTCCTGCTGCCTCAATCAGTTCTGTAGAAGGAGTGCCGATTCTTACAAGAAAATTGGAAGGTTTGGCTACATGTTTCCCTGTCACGGTTACCACCCTTTCAAAAAGCGGCTTGTTTTTTTGTACTGCCTCATATACTGCAAATGCGGTTCCGACATTATTCACAACTGCACCCACAGCCACGGGTAATCCTCCTGAAGGAACTTCTCTTCCTGTTACAGCTTTGATTAACTGTTTCTCTCCCCCCTGCGGATATTTTACTTTAAGAGGAATGACACTGATACCTTTATACTCTTTGGATTTTCGTGTAATAAGTTCTATTGCATCGGGCTTGTTGTTCTCAATTCCTATGACAGCTTTCTCAACACGCAAAGCTTTCATTAAAATCCGGGTGCCTACCAGTATCTCATCTGTTTTCTCCAGCATCAGACGATGGTCGGAGGTTAGGTAAGGCTCGCATTCAACTCCATTTATGATCAGCACATCAGCTTTCATTCCTTTGGGAGGAACAAGTTTTACATGGGTGGGGAACGTTGCACCGCCAAGTCCTACTATTCCGGCATCCTGAATTTTTTGAATAATCGCCGCACTGTCGTCTTCAAATTCAGTTTTCAATTCAAGAGACCGGTCAATATTTTCCATCCATTCATCACCAACAACGTCAATAAAAATTCCCTGCTTCGGATAACCCGAGCTGTCAGCGAGAAAATCCACCCTTTTAACTTTTCCTGAAACAGATGAATGAATATTGGTTGAAACAAAACTGCTGCTTTTGGCGATCAGCTGCCCCACTTTAACATCATCTCCCTTGTTGACTACAGGAACAGCCGGTGCACCAATATGTTGTGAGACGGGAATGAATACAGATTTTGGAAGAGGCAGTACCTCAATAGGACGCCCGGCCGATAATTTATTCTCAGGAGGATGAACACCACCAATTTTGAACGTTTTTAACATTCCGATTTTATTTTACTGTAGTAATCTCTTCTTTTTCTTCAACCTTCAATTTCCGTGGCGGGAAATTTTCCTCTATAATTGAACCCGTTGGACAAACAGGCACACATTTACGGCATAACTTACACTTATCGGAATCAATAAATGCAAGGTTATCTTTGATTGTTATGGCATCAAATTTACATTCCTTTTCGCATTTGCTGCAGCCAATGCATGCTACTGCACAAGCTTTACGTGCCACACCGCCTTTATCGGTATTACGGCATGCCACCACAACTTTTCTGTCTTTGGGAAATTTTTTACGCAGCTCTATCAGATCTTTTGGACAAGCTTCCACACATGCACCACATGCCACACATTTATCATCAATGATGCGTGGTACTCCCAGGTCACTGCGCAATTCAATTGCATCAAATTCACAAACATCATAACAGTCACCATATCCGAGGCATCCCCACTGACAATCTGTTTCACCACTGTATACAGATGATGCGATCGCACATGTAGTTGCACCATCAAAGGTACTGGTTTTAGGCCTGTGGTCGCAGGTACCGTTGCACCGGATAAAAGCAACTCTTGCATCCTTTTTAACCGGTTCCAGTCCGAGCAATCCAGCCACTACAGCCATTGTATCATTACCTCCCACCGGACAGTGAAGTTCGCCTAAATCACTGGCTTTTACACATGCTTCGGCAAAAGCCCTGCACCCGGCATAGCCACAACCACCGCAATTTGCAGCAGGCAAAGAGCCTTCCACTTCATCAATCCGGGGATCTTCGTAAACCTTAAATTTTTGGGAAACGAAATATAAAATCACTGCAGCTGAAGTACCTATTGCGCTAAGGGTAACTATTGTATATATAATTGTAATGCTCATATCTTAAAGTGATTCTTCGAGTTCAAATTTGAATATTTTTTTTAGACGCCCACGAAAAAAATACAACATTATATAATAAGGAATGAGAATACCCAAAGCAAGAAAACCGGCCGTCAGTTCATTCCCGGTAATAGTAAACATAGCTATCAGTATAACCAGTATCAGTATAAATGGCAAAAGATATCCGAATAACAATGCTTTAAATCCAAGTGATTCCTGCAATAGAATTGAAACCTCCTGCCCTGGTTTATATTGACCCCTGAATTGTTCTATTTCTACTTCCTTTTCTTTGACATCAGCCATTGAACAGCCACCGCTGGCATGACATGAAGCACATGCCGACTGGTTTTCGATGATAGCCGTAAGGGTTGTACCATTAACTTCCTTTACAAATGCCTTGTGTTTAATCACGCTTTATGTCTCCTGCCTTTGTAATTTAAAGGTGACAAATTTATGGTTTTTTTTTAATGCAGACATGACAAAAACATCGATTTTATGGATGAATTGGCAATTTAGATATAGTCTAATTTAATCGCTTTAATAAATAGAATTAAGCTAGTTAAGCCAATCAGAAAAGGAAGTACTATGTTTTATAGCAATGCGGAACACCTTTCTAAAAAAATAAATCCAATACATTTCCTTTGTTTTATCTTATACAATTAAATAAAAATCTTGTAATATCAATCTTATTCTTTTATTCATTTATAGTCTTCACCTCCATACCATCTCTATATTCCGGCATATTTTACATAATGCCTGCATAGACTTGGTATAGCGTTGGTATATGGATGGATTTTGCTGCTCTCCCATCCTTTCACCGCAAAATCCTTATGGACTTCCGGGGTCCAGTTATGAATAAACAGGCTGCTTTTATATAAACCTCGAAACGTGCAGGTTTAATTTCTCTGATATATCGGCCCATTAAAAACAACAAAACAATACTATTGTATATCAGGACAATTAAATTATTTCCGCACTGAAATAAAACGTATGGTAACTTTCAGAGCCGTTAAAACAGAATCCGGTTTAATACAGCTCCCGATGGTTCCTGCGAGATGCAAAAAATGCTTTCGACTGCTAAACCTGTTGATCTTGTTAAGCTTTTTGGCATTCAGTAAAAACAGAAAATAAATATTTATAAAAAATAACTGATTAATTTAATCAGTTTCAACCTATTGGTTTATCTCCCTGAGTTTCTTTAGCGAAAATATTTGCAAATACGGAACTTTCCCTGTATTTTTGGGTTATATAACATGAGTTCTTTGATTAAAAAAAGATAAACTTTTTATCCGCATCGATTCAGCAGTTGGTAAACTCAACAGAAATTATTAAACCGAGTTAGCTCAACGGTTGCAAAAACAGGCCTCGTAGTTCCGATAACAATCGGGATGAGTCGAAAGACCGGTGGACGTTTGAACAACTGGGCGCTCAAATCCTGTTAATCAGGGGTTTTACGCAAACGGAATTGATGCGGATTCTTTATTTTCTGATAAATTGTTTTACTCCCAGGAACAGAAGCAACATTACACTGGTAAATATTGAAATACGGGCAATATAATCACCATACCTTACATAAAATGTAAGTTCATCGTTCAGATTGATTGTTCCAATTATAGCTGTTTCTTCCCACCAGGGTGTGGGTTGAAAAACATCTCCCCTTTGATTAATAAAGCATGAAATGCCTGTATTGGCTGATCTGGCCACACTTCGTCGTGTTTCAACAGCCCTTAGTCGTGAAAATGACAGATGCTGCCTGTAGCCAGGTGTATTTTTCCACCATCCGTCATTTGTTATTACTACAATAAAATCAGCGCCTTTTCTGACGAACTGAGTGAGATATTCCCCGAAAACAGACTCATAGCAAATAACAGGTGCAGCCTCGATACCATTATTCAGTACAAAATTAGAAGGTTCTTCCTGTCGCCCCAGACTGCCGGTAGTTCCGCCCAGGTCAAAAACCACATCATTCAACCATGCAAGATATTTCCGGAGTGGCATTTTTTCAACACCGCTGACAAGTATTGATTTGTGATAAATATGCCCGGAACCATTCCTGTCGATAAAAACAGCCGAATTAAACACATCAAAATAAGTTCCGTCGGAAACCCGGCTTGTTGATGAAGCGCTCTGAGAATCAGGATAAATTTTATGGGTTGAGGCACCAAAAATAACTTCTGCGCCTGGATAATTCCATGACCACTCTGCCAATTCAATAAATATAGGATTGTTCTCCAGCTTGTCTGCATTCCAGTCGGGCCATCTTTCAAAAAGTGTTTCCGGTCCGATTACCAGATTTGTTTTTTCAGTTACTACAGATTCTGCAAGCTGAAGAAACCCCTGTAATTTTTCATATTCAGCATTTTGATCATAATCTTCACTATAAGGATCAATATTTGGCTGAATGATCACTACTTCCAGAGGATTTTCCTTCTCAGCATATGAAAAATACATGATTATGGAAGCCACGGCAGGTACTGTTAAAATTAAAACAAAGCTTAATGCCGGAATCAATGTTTGCTTCAGTGAATATTTGCCTTTCAACTCGAGATAGGTCCTGAACAGAAATATGTTCAAAACGAGCACCCAAAGAGAACCACCCAAAGTACCCGTATACTCATACCACTGAACAATTTTTATGCTATTGGCAAATCCGTTTCCCAGGTTCAGCCAGGGCCATTCTATATCCCAGTTGTAATGAAAATATTCAAAGGAAATCCAAAAAACGATCAGTGCTACATAGCCAAGATTGGAAGAAAAGTGCCTTCGTGCTGCATGACCCAGCCACCAGACTACCGACATCAGGAATGAATTGGCAAGTATAGCCAAAATGGCTCCAACTACAGTTGCATGGGAAATCCACCATGTGGTAATAATATTCCAAACCAGAAATGCAAGAAGCGCATGCCCCCAGAATGAAACCACCCGGAAATCCTTTCTTTTCTGAACAAAGTAATTTTCAACCAGGAGCAAGGGGAAAAAGGCAAAAAACAAAGTCCATCCGGGAAATCTCAACCATGCAAGGCTCAACAAAATTCCGGAGGCCACCGAAAGTATAATGCGATGTTTTCTTGTCATTTATGGTAGTAAGTTATTTGCAAGGGTCTTGTACTTCTTTTTTCCTTTCCGTTCAAAAATAAAATCGATCTGTCCCATTGCCATTCCTCCCCACCATGCCTGATTAACCAGGACAGGTTGCCCTTTTTTATTCTTCAAAACAAGGGGCTTTTCCAAAAAAGAATGTGTATGACCACCAATAATTAAATCGGTAAAAGAGGTTTCCTCTGCAAGGGCGACATCACTGATCCTGTTCTCGCGGTAACGCAGTCCCAGATGAGATATACAAATAACCAGATCGCAAGATTTTTCATTTTTAAGAAAATGTTCCATTTCAATGGCAATCTTCACCGGATCACGATAAACAGTATTTCCTTGCTGAACCGGAGATACCAGTCCGTTCAATTCAATTCCCAGACCGTAAACTCCCACTCTGATACCTGCTTTCCGGAATATCTTCCATCTTGGGAACCTCCCTTTTAAAATGGTATCTGAAAAATCATAGTTCGAACTGATAACAGGAAATTTTGCTGATACCAATGATTCCTTCAGCCCTTCCAGTCCGTTATCGAATTCATGATTTCCTATGGTTACAGCATCATATCCTGCAATGCTCATCAACCTGTAAATTAATTCACCTCCATAGTAATTAAAGTAAGGAGTTCCCTGGAATGAATCGCCTGCATCAAAAACCAAAGTATCCGGATTTTGATTTTTTATATTCCTGATAACAGATGAAATTCTTGCAAATCCACCTTTCCCGGCATAATTGGGATTGGAATCATCAAAAGGTTCAATATGAGAATGCAGATCATTTGTATGAAGGATGGTAATGACAGTTAATTCATCAGCAGCTATAGTAGTATAAGGAAAAGCACCAGTTAAAATACCTGCGGTGCCGATTGCAGTATTTCTTATAAAAAACCTTCTGTTCATACTTTCCATTAATTAAATTTCCTTGATAAACCGGATACGCTGGCTGCTGTTCACTTATTATCACGAATGATTCTGCCATCAGTACCGGATGAAATGGTGTCACCATTTAAATGTTTCCTTTCCATATAGCTGATAATTGCATCTCTGATTTTAACTCCGGACTGAAAAAAATCCTTTCTCTGAGTGAAAACTTCAATTCCATCGCCACCCGCCGCCACATAATCATTGGTTACAAGCCAGTATTCCTGATCTGCGGCAAGGGGTTCTCCTCCCACCATAATTCCTGTAGCTTTATCTTCTGAAATAACAAACCGCACTCCACCTACACTGTCGCCACCTTTCTCAGCTACGATGTTTAAAAATTCATTTACCTGTTCTCCGGTAAGTTTCAAAAATACCATTTCATTCTCAAAAGGCATCAGCTCAAAAATCTTCCTCACAGTAATTTCCCCTTTTGGTAAAAATGTACGGATACCACCATAATTAAAAAATGAAAGGTGCGGAATAAAATTTTTATCGTGCCTTGTTAATTCAAGTTTACCTTCTTCGAGAAGCAAATCGGCTAAAAAGTTTGTAAGCCCGCTTTCTGGTTTATCCTTCACCATCTCTTCGGCAGAAATAGCTATAATTCTTGACATTTCCGTGTCAATCTCCTGCTTGTAAGGCAAGTATATCTTCACGATCTGGCTATCCAGCTCTGCAATGGAATCAGAAATTAACAAATTTCCGGATTCATTATTCGTCTGAATGTAATGAGACTGACATGCTGCAAGTGCCAGCAGCCAAGTTATCAACAATGAATAGCTGAAAGAAATTCTCATTTAAGACAGTTTTATTTACTACTTCCCTTTATTTTTAACCTCAGGATTGATTTTGGAGGCAAAAAAAGTATAAATAATAATGTTTGAGCCAAAACTACATATAAAAAATTTTACAAGTTTTATTTTAACTTCTTTTTTCATTTTATTCATATTCCCATTATCGCTTAAGGCACAACATATTGAAGTAACAGCAGAAAAAGGTGAAGGTATTTACAGGTTGTTAACCCGGAATGGTTTATCAGCCGCTCACCATCTTGATGCTTTTATTGAATTAAATAAAGACCGGCTGGGAAAAGAGAATTCCTTATATGCCGGAAGAAAATATAAACTTCCGGAGGCAGTAGGAAGTACTCCTGTTCCGGCTGCTGGAAGAACCGTTAGGCATGAAATATTTGGGAAGGAATATGCCAATGTCAATATCATCGATAATCAGCTAAGCGGCGCTGTTTTTTATCTGGTATCAGGGCATGGCGGACCTGATCCCGGAGCTGTGGGTATATTTGGAAACTGGCAGCTCTGTGAAGATGAATATGCATATGATGTAACACTAAGACTTGCGCGTAACCTGATTCAACATGGCGCAACGGTGTATATGATAGTTTTCGATCCCAAACATGGCATAAGGGATGACAGTTATCTGAAGCCAGACAAAACTGAAAGATGTTATCCAAACCAAACCATTCCATTAAACCAGTTAAGGCGGCTGCAGCAACGGACTGATGCTGTCAATGAACTTTATAAGAAGCACAGGGGAAGCTTTCAGCGGATGGTATCCGTACATGTCGATTCCAGAAGCCGTGGCCAGAATATCGATGTATTTTTTTACCACAACAAGGATAGCAAGTCAGGCCACAAAGCAGCAACTACCCTGCAGAAAACATTTCAGCGAAAATATGACCAGCACCAACCGGGCAGGGGGTACAAGGGCACCGTATCTGACAGAAATTTATACGAGGTAAGAAACAGCTTTCCTGCAGCAGTGTACATTGAACTGGGAAATATTAATCATCAGCGCGACCAGCAACGTTTTACTATCCCTTCGAACCGTCAGGCACTGGCTAACTGGCTCTATGAAGGTCTTTATGAGGATTTCAGATCCAGTAAATAATTATAATGGATCCTTTAAGGACTATACATTATTACATGAATAATGATCCTTAACATGTGCTTAAATTGAATATTAATCCGCCTGTGAAAGTTCCTCCTTAAGATATTTGGCAGTATAAGATTTCCTGTTTTTGCTAACCTGCTCAGGAGTACCTGCAACCAGTATTTCTCCTCCTTCTTTTCCTCCTCCCGGACCCAGATCTATAATATGATCGGCAACTTTAATAACATCCATGTTGTGCTCAATTACTATGACGGTATTTCCTTTGTCAACAAGTCTGTTCAGTACGTCAAGCAGAACGCTGATGTCTTCAAAATGAAGGCCGGTTGTTGGCTCATCCAAAATATACAATGTTTTTCCTGTATCCCGTTTTGCAAGTTCAGCTGCCAGTTTCACCCTTTGTGATTCGCCTCCTGATAAAGTAGTGGACGATTGACCAAGGGTAATATAACCCAGTCCTACATCCTGCAAAGTTTTAAGTTTGGTGACAATAGAAGGGATATTCTCAAAAAATTCAACACCCTGGTTTATGGTCATGTCCAGTACATCACTGATTGATTTTCCCTTGAACCTTACCTCCAGAGTTTCCCTGTTATACCTTTTACCATTGCATTTGTCACAATGAATATAGACATCGGGCAGGAAATTCATTTCAATGAGCTTCATCCCACCACCCTGGCATTCTTCGCACCGGCCGCCCTTCACATTAAATGAGAACCTTCCAGGCTTATACCCCCTGATTTTAGCTTCAGGCAACTGGGTAAAAAGATTACGGATATCTGAAAAGATTCCCGTGTAAGTAACAGGATTTGATCGGGGGGTACGGCCGATAGGTGATTGGTCAACCCTGATAACCTTATCAAAATAATCAAGTCCGGTTACCGATTTAAATGGAAGGGGATCCTGAACAGACTTGTAGAAATGCTGGCTCAAAACAGGCTGAAGGGTTTCATTGATCAGCGTTGATTTACCGCTTCCCGAAACTCCAGTCACGCAAATTAATGCCCCTACAGGCACATTCAGGTTAACATTCTTCAGGTTATTCCCGGTACAGCCTTTTAATGTCAAAAACTCTCCAGTTCCGGAGCGTCTTTGATCAGGTATTTTAATCTTTTTCCTGTTATTAAGATAATCGGCAGTTAGGGTATTTGATTTCAGGACATCTGCCGGAGTTCCTGCAGCAACCACTTCCCCACCGTGGCGTCCGGCATAAGGACCCATGTCAATAAGCCAGTCGGCATGCAGCATTGTCTCCTTGTCGTGTTCCACAACAATAACTGAATTCCCGCTATCACGTAAAGTCTCGAGTGCTTCTATGAGCTTCAGGTTATCGCGGTGGTGAAGACCGATGCTTGGCTCATCGAGAATGTACAATACATTTACAAGCTGAGAACCAATCTGTGTAGCCAGCCTGATGCGCTGGGATTCGCCTCCTGAGAGACTTTGGGCCGTACGGTCGAGAGACAGGTAGTTAAGCCCTACTCCCAGCATAAAACCCAGCCGGTCACGAATTTCTTTGATAACCTCTTTACCTATCAGTTTCTGCCGGTCGCTCAGCCTTTCTTCCAGGTTCCCGAACCACAGACCCAGTTCATTCAGATCCATTTTAGCCAGGTCGGAAATATTTTTACCATCGATTTTGAAGAACAGGGATTCCTTTTTAAGCCGCTGACCATTACATTCCGGACAAACAATCTTCTTAACAAACTGATTTGCCCATTTCTGAGCCTTCTTTGCAGGGTTATCCTCACGCTGGCTTTCAATATATTTCAACACGCCGTCATAAGTCATCATATAATTGATGCTGGAACCAAGGGGTGTATTTTTAAGTTGTATCCTCTCATTGGTACCAGTCAGAACAGCCTGCAATCCTTCTTCAGGTATATCCTTAACCGGTGTTTTCAGGGTGAAACCATACCTTTCACCCAACGCTTCTATTTGCCAGAAAATAAGAGAATTGCGGTAGGCGCCCAAAGGTGCAATCCCACCTTTTCCGATACTGACATTTTTATCAGGAATAATTTTATCCAGGTCTATTTCTGTTATTTGTCCAAGACCATTGCAATACGGACATGCTCCCTGGGGAGAATTAAACGAAAAATTATGAGGGGCTGGTTCACTATAGGAAATGCCTGTGGTGGGGCACATCAGCAACCGGCTGTAATATCGTGCTGTATTGGTATCATTATCCAGGATCATGATTACTTCATGCCCGTGTTTCATGGCTGTTTGCACACTCTGCTTCAGCCTTTTTTCATCAATTGCATCAACAACCATTTTATCAACAACAATTTCAATAAAATGGTTTTTATACCTGTCTACCTTGTGATTATGCTTAACTTCGGTAATTACTCCATCGATCCGTGCATGCAGGAACCCCTTACGCCTGATCTGTTCAAACAATTCGCGGTAGTGTCCCTTTCTTCCCTTGACAACCGGTGCAAGAATGTGAATCCTTTTTCCTGCAAAATCATCCCTGATAAGCTGAAGGATTTTTTCTTCGGTATATTTAACCATTTTCTCACCTGTATTGTAAGAATATGCCTCAGCAGCCCGGGCATATAACAGGCGGAGAAAGTCATAAATTTCAGTAACAGTGCCCACAGTAGAACGTGGGTTCCGGGTAGTAACTTTTTGCTCGATGGAGATAACCGGGCTCAATCCGGTAATTTTATCCACATCAGGCCGTTCCAGGTTTCCCAAAAAAGAACGGGCATAAGCTGAAAAGGTTTCTATGTAACGGCGCTGGCCTTCGGCATAAATGGTGTCGAATGCTAGTGACGATTTCCCGCTTCCGCTCAGACCTGTAATTACTGTAAGTTTATTTCGCGGGATTTCAACCATAATGTTGCGAAGGTTGTGCACCCGTGCACCGTAAACCACTATTTTTTCCTCCGGCTCTGTAAATTCTTCGGTTGCCAGTAAAATATCGTTTTTATCCTCAAGCATTTTCTTCAGTATGTACCCTCCAATGGTTAATCAAGCATGGGTATTTTTATGGTATATTTCTTTCGGGATGCATTGGTAAGGCTGTAATCGCGCAACCATGGATTGAAGTCTTTCAGCAGCTTATAACTGATGTTCTGTTCAATGGCAAAATCAGCAAGGTTATCAATCTTTCCGGTTACTTCAACATCCCGGGTATTAACTACAGGGTATTTATCATTTTCTTCCACCTGAAAATTATAACCCCTTGGATTTTCCATGATCAATTTCAATGCAATTATACGGTATACATACCTTCCTGTTTCCTCGCCAAAAAGAATATCGTAGTATACATTGTTTTTCTGCCGCGACATTTGCCTTTCAACCCCGGCCATACCTCCATTATAAGCAGCCGCTACCATCGACCAGTTTCCATACTTCTTATAACTTCTCAATAAATAATCACAGGCTGCATGGGTTGATTTCTCAAGATGATAGCGTTCATCTACCTCACTATTTATTTCGAGGCCATGTTCCTGGGCAGTGGCAGCAAGAAACTGCCATATACCAACAGCACGGGCAGAAGAAACTGCCCTTGGATTGAGACTGCTTTCTGCAACTGCCAGGTATTTGAAATCATCAGGCACTCCCTTTTTTTCAAGAATGGGTTCTATGATGGAAAAGTAACGTGGAGCAAGTTTAATCATGCGCAGGGTCTGCGAATGAAAGTAGGAATTTACAAGAAGTTCCCTGTCAAGAGACTCACGCACATCAAACCGGTTTACCGGTACAACTTCCCCTGCAAAAGTTACGGTGTCCGGAATTTTGACTGATGAAAATACATATGGGGCATATAATGAAAGTTTCTCAAGGTCCTCTTCCTGCTCAGTGGCTGTCACAGCCGATCCCATCATCATCAAATAAATCATTCCAGCATTTGCCACAACAACAAGGGCAAAAAAAATCTTCCACATTCTGTCTCTCTTCATATTTCCTGATTTTGCTCTGTGCGCAAAAATACATTTTTGCCTCTGGTTTCCAATGCTAAAAACCAGAATCAAGGAAGAAAAAAAACACCTGGGAGCAATGAAATGTTTTATATTTCACCACCGTTCAATTTAAAAAGTCATCAACAAAAAAATAATGTAAAAATTTTTACTTTATTAAACCTGGATTAGACAATCTACCCTTTGTGGATGAAGGCTACCCTTCCATGCCTGTATGGAAGCTGTGGTACCGTTCATTCATCTCACCAGATAAGATAAGTAAGCCAAAAGACTTTTTTTTTAAAAGATTTTAATAATTTTAATAAAAAAAACAAAATCAATAATCTATACCCCATGAAACTATTTAATATCACACTGGTACTGATCATTTATATATTTGTATCCTGCGTAAAAGACCCGGTTCCTGATGAATTAAAGCGCACAAATATTTCCGGTTTCGTTCAGAAAGGGCCTTATATCAACGGAACAGATATTACGATTGCAGAATTAACGGTTGAACTGGCACAAACAGGGAAAATGTTTTCTTCTCAAATCACAGATAACAGAGGTACGTTTGAAATCAAAAACATTGAACTGGCTTCACCTTTTGTTGAGCTCAAAGCCAATGGTTTTTATTTTAATGAAGTACTTAATGAAAATTCCCAGGCACAGTTGACTCTTTTTGCTTTGGCTGATGCAACATTGACCAGAGATATCAATGTAAATGTTTTATCAAATCTGGAGAGAAACCGGGTACAATATCTTGTTTCCAATGGCATGGGGTTTAGTGAAGCCAAACAAAAGTCACAAGAAGAGATTTTTAACATTTTCGAATGGAAGGATGAAATTATTCCTGATTCTGAACACCTTGACATTTCAAAAACCGGAGACGGAAATGCTGCCTTGCTCGCAGCTTCTGTAATCCTTCAGGGATATCTTCCTGTTTCAGAATTATCCGAGCTGCTGGCAAACATCAGTACAGATATTCGTGAGGATGGCATATTAAACAGTGCTCAGCATGGCACCACCCTGATAAATAATGCCCGTTTGATAAATCTTGCAGAAATCAGGCAAAACCTGGAATTGAAATACGAAAACATGGGATTAACAGCAACGGTTCCTGATTTTGAAAAGTACGTTAATCAATTTATTGAGAATACGGAATATGAATTTACTGCTTTTATTGAGTACCCACCGACAGGAAAGTATGGCCTGAATCTTTTAGACCCGGAAAAAACAAATTACACCAATGGCACCTATTCGATGAGGGCAATTCTCCCTGCCGGGAAAAAATTAAAAATAGAAATCCGGGGCAGGAACTGGATGTTTCCTGCCTTTCAGGAAAATTCAGGCTGGCTGGCTGATGGGTATAATGATGTTGATACGATGCAGGTTTTTACTTCAACACGTACAGGTGACATTGATTTTGAAATGATATTGGAAAATTTTGGAATGCCTGCCCCTCCGATTAAAATCGAATATTTTGAAGATGAAAAGCATACAAGAACCAAGGATGTGATATTGAACTGAAATAATCGCTAACAGACACCAGGCTTATACAGGCTGGAATAGAAAATTACTATTCGTCAATATTCTATCGGTGACCAGTGTAATATTGATACATGATGCATATCTTACCATTACAAGAATTACACGCTAAATTTAAAAGCAGCAATTAGCTTCTTCACTTACTTTCAAATATCCCTCATATATTTTATTTTTAAATTACTTTTTTACCGGAATAAAACTTATTTGCCTTATATCCTGCAGATCTGAATAATCGTACTGATAGAAACCATCATCACCAATCATAAACAGGTAGCCGCCAACAGGTATCACATCATAGGTGTTGATATTCGGAAAGCGGGCAATCATGTTGTCATCGATATGAAGTTTATCGGCTGCATTGTACACTTTCAGTCCGGCATCGCCATCGCAAACAAAAAGAATGTCACCATCGATCCCCAGTCCGTTGGGGCCGTTCATAGGATAGGACTGTATCAGTGTGATTGTTTTATAATCAGGTGTCAGGTTCAGTACATCGAGCCGGTTCACATTGCTGCCACATGCGTTACCACCTTTAAGTGTAACATAGGCATAACCTTCGGCCACCACCACCGGGTCACAAGCTGTTACATGCCAGAACTGACCTACATATTTAGGCACTGTGGCTACTTCAAGTGTATAGATCAGCATGCCGTTCTGAGTACCAAAAAACATATGCCCGTCATAGATAAACATTGTTTCGATGTTCCAGCCAATTGATTGTTTTCCAATGCTGTTAGGGGATGCATCGGATTTTACATCGAACATAAACAGGGTTGAATTGTCAACTGCATACAGGTAATCATTATAAAGCCCAAACCGGGCCATTGAACCACCAATTCCAAAGGTGCTTCCATTCTGGACACCACCACCGCTAAACCCACCGTCATTCATGGCGAGTTCTGCCCTTCCGTAAAAATAAACCGGGTAATAATGGTACTCCATTTCCTGCCTTACCTTTTTGATTTCCCATCCAACAACAACTCCTTCTTCCGGATCAACCTGTGCCACCCTGTAATTATCATCATAGGGAGGTGTGGTATAGGGAAAAATATCTTCCACCCGGCTCACTTCAGCCGGATTGTTAACATCTGCAATGTTTATTGCCACAAGGTCGATGTAACTGTCGGCATACAGAATGTTATTTTTAACAGCAATATCCACATTGCCAGGAACTTCAATGAAACCCACATTTTGAGGACTTGCAGGATTGCGGTTGTCGATGATATGAATTCCTTTCAGTTCCTCATTAATAAAAATATATCCATCCTTAAAATAGATTTTTCCCGGGTTCTCAAGTTCGCGTGGAGCATTCATTTTCACTGCAGTGCGCAGGTCCTCGTAGCTCATATAAATGGGAGCATTTGCTGTAAACACTTCCGTGTACTGATCTTTGCAAGAATAAAGTGCAGTAAAAGCCAAAGAAAGAATGAATATCTTATGTATTGTTTTCATGAGTCCGGTTTATTAATTGAAGATGAAACC
>JAEYNZ010000023.1 GCA_023412195.1 Bacteroidota bacterium | reverse complement strand
GCATAAAGCAGTTCGTCGAATGAATTATCGCCACGGGTAATAAGACTTTTATACTCCTTGTCAGCCTGCGCCTGTCCAAGGATTTCATCGATCTGGATAATCCGTTCCTTTGAATGGGCATTATCGGCATCTACCGACAATGCACGTTGATAGGAACTCCTGGCATCCTCATACTGTTTCTGGCCGAACTGAAGATCGCCTTGTGTAATAAGAGCCTGAAGACGATCTTTAAGTGCCTGCTCCCTTTCCTGTGCAAGCATCATAATTCCCAGGAGATCGTTTATTTCAGCTATCCTGTCGTGCGGATAAGGCTCCTTTGGAAAAATTTTACTTGCAGCCTTATATCCGTCGAGGGCATTAAGGAACTCCTCGCGGTTGTATTCATTTTCAGCTGCCTTGATCAGCTTGTCGTACTCCCTTCGCAGTTCTGCCATTTCAGCCTTTGCAATACCATCCAGGTTATCGGCAACTTTTTCTATCTGTACCGATTGAAGAATGGCCTGATCGATCAGCTGTTTGATCTGAGTTTCATTGTAAAAAAGCTCAGATATGAAATTATCGACGCTTTCGCTGTAATAAATTTTAAGGACAATGTTCTCGGAAAAGGTTTTGTCAATTCCGCTGATTTCTGTGAACAGTTTTATATTCAGGGGAAAGGGGGGAAATCGTGGGTCCGATTGAAGTACATTCTGGGGGACGCGCGTGTCAACAGCTATTCTGATGGGGAAGTTATCCTTACGGGTAAAATTCAGGATAAAGTCATAGCCGTAGTTTAGTTCCAGTTTATACCGTCCGTTAGATCCAATGCCATAGTTTTCTGTTTTTCTGCCATTGCGGAAAATATCTATCACTGCCCCGTCGACGGAACCTTTTTCTACGGAAACTGTGCCTTCCACAGTCAGGCCATTGCTTCTCTGGGCATTAATCTCGGGTACTGCAAATAACAACAGGAAACAAAGTATCAGGTAAGGTCCCTTCATCTAATTCTTTTTTACTTAAAAACGAAAATAACCACAATTAATTATTCTATACATAAAATTGAATAATTTGTTCTGAAGGATCATTTAATACAGCCATGTTTTAATTAATTGTTCATGTTCAGAATGTAAGCCAAAACCTATTCTGGGGTATAGTAATGACAAATTTTCAGAAATATCTTTTTCAGGATAAAAGATTTTTAAGTTTAATTGTGTTAGTTTGCTGTTTAAACAAAAAGATATCAACTGAATGAAGAAGGAAGCATCCCTGGTTGCAGCTCTTATTCCTGTTCTTGTCCTGATAGGCCTGCTGACATCGAATGTAATTCTTTTCGAAGACACGCTGGCGGGAGCCAACCAGATTGCACTGATGCTTGCTGCTGCGCTGGCCGGAATAATTGCATGGAAGCTTGGGTACAAGTGGGCTACTATCAGGGATAAAGTAGTAAGCACCATTGGATCTGCCATGCCTTCCATCCTGATCCTGCTTATGATTGGATCGCTTGCAGGTACATGGATGTTAAGCGGAGTAGTACCTGTGATGATCTACTACGGACTGGATATCATAAGCCCGAAAATGTTTCTGTTTACAGCAGTCATTGTTGGATCTATTGTCAGCGTTGCCACAGGCAGTTCATGGTCGACTGTAGCCACCATTGGTATTGCATTGCTCGGTATTGGTAAAGCATTGGGAATGAATGAAGCGATTGTCGCAGGGGCTATCATAAGCGGGGCATATTTTGGTGATAAGATTTCACCACTAAGCGATACAACCAATCTTGCGCCCGCAATGGCGGGAACAGATCTTTTCACCCACATCAGGTACATGTTTTATACAACGATACCCTCGATGACAATTACGTTAATAATTTTTCTGGCAATTGGTTTCAGTTCCGATTATACGAGTGCTTTGGATAACATTACAATTGTAAAAACAGCGATTGATGGCACGTTCAACACCTCACCCCTATTGTTTTTAGTGCCAGCAATTCTGCTTACAATCATTATTTTAAAAGTTCCTCCATTGCCTGCCCTGCTTGCAGGTACGTTACTGGGCGGCATCTTTGCAGTCATTTTTCAGCCGGAAGTGGTAAGAGATGTGGCTGGCGCAACCGGAAGTTATGTAAAAGATTCATACATCTCCGTGATGCAGTCGATGTTTGGAAATATCTCGCTGTCGACATCCGATGAAAGTGTGAATGAACTGATGAGCACCTATGGCATGCGTGGAATGCTCGATACCGTATGGCTTATACTTTCGGCGATGGTGTTCGGGGGTATCATGGAATCGGCAGGCCTGCTCAGGAGAATCACCATGCCCATTGTAAAATATGCCAGAAGTACCGGCAGCCTGGTTGCTTCTACGGTTGCTACATGCATTTTCTTTAATACAACGGCCTCAGATCAATACCTTGCAATTGTAGTACCCGGGCGCATGTTCCGGAAAACTTTCGAAGATAAAGGGTTGAAGCCAGAGGTATTAAGCCGCACATTGGAGGACAGTGGCACAATGACTTCGGTGCTTGTGCCATGGAATACATGCGGTGCAACCCAGTCGAGGGTGCTTGGAGTCGACACCATGGCTTATGCTCCCTATGCCTTCTTCAATATTATCAGTCCACTGATGACCATCCTGTTTGCATATCTGAATATCAAAATCAGGCGCATAGGAAAAGGTGAATCTCATGCAGCTTCAAAAGAAGTAATTATTGATTGAATTCCAAATAATAGCAGGAAATGAAACTTTACCAGGTTGATGCATTTGCAGAGCATGTTTTCAGCGGTAACCCTGCTGCAGTGGTTCCGCTTCAGGAATGGTTGCCGGATGCAGTAATGCAGAACATAGCCATGGAAAACAACCTCTCGGAAACTGCCTTTTTTATACCCAAAGGCGATGATTATCATATCAGGTGGTTTACTCCCTCTACCGAGGTAAACCTTTGCGGACATGCCACACTGGCCTCGGCACATGTGCTGTTCAGTCACATGGGTTATCAAAGTGAAAGCATTACATTTCATTCAAAAAGCGGACTGCTGAAAGTAACAAGGAACGAAAGCCTGATCATCCTTGATTTTCCTGCTTCCGATCTTGTAGAAGCTGACCTTCCTGAAAACACAGAACATATATTAGGTGTCATGCCTGAAATTTGCATTCAGGGGTCCGAAGATCTGATGATGATCTTTAAGCATGAGCAGGATATAAAAAATCTTCAGCCCGATTTTACTGCAATTGGAAGGCTGAACTACAGGGGACTTATTGCAACAGCGCCCTCTAAGGAGTTCGATTTTGTTTCACGGTTTTTTGCGCCTGCAGTTGGAGTAAATGAAGATCCGGTAACAGGTTCAGCTCATACCGTGCTAATTCCTTACTGGGCAGAACGCCTGAATAAAACGGAGATGGTTGCTAAACAAATTTCAAGGAGGGGTGGAATCATTCACTGCAAGTACAGGGGCGACAGGGTGGACATAGGAGGATATGCGACTACATACCTGATTGGTGAAATAGCCATTTGAAGGGATTGAAAATTATTCACCGGATTATAGTTCACCTAAATCTTTTTTTACTGAATTCTGAAAACTGCCCTTACAGGAGACCCGTCTGCATTTTCAAAGGGTAAAGGGAAACATGTAAATTCTCCAGTGGTAACAGTCAGTTCATCAGGAAACTTTAGGTTTTCTATTATTAAAAGGCCTTTTTCAAAGATGAGATAATGGTTTGGAAAATTGGTACTCTCAACAGGATCGGCAGATATGGCATCAAACCCAATTCCATTGAGCGGAAATGTCAGCAGCCATTGAACGGCATCCGTGGTGAGGGTGGGAAAATCTTCAAAATAACGAGGTGTTTCCCAGTATTTGCTCCAGCCGGTCTTAAACAGGATAAATTCTGCATCTTTTATATCCCCTGCATATGTTGCCAGAAATTCATGACCTATCTTTTTCATTCCTTCTGGAACTGTAATGATGACAGCCCTTCCGGAGAAGGCAGAAACAGGCATGCGGTCGAGTGTTAAGCCATCAGGGAGCATATGGGCCGGTGCATCGATATGTGTACCCAGGTGCGAATCAAACTCAAGGTGCGTCTCCCTGTAGCCCTCCTTTTCAATAAAAGCTGCCGGTGTAAAAATGGGTTTATCCTTTCCGGGATAGACGGTAGTATTGTTGTTCAGCAGGTGCGACAAGTCGAAGAGTTTCATAGTTTACCTTTTAGAAGTGCAAAGATAAATATTTATACCGGCAGGCCTTCACTTTTAGAACAGGCCTTCCGGCAGGAATTCTTATTCTGATAAGAAAAAATTTTCTGTGACGAAAAAGGGTTAACCCAGTTCTTTCTGGATTTCATTCATCAGGAACTTTTTTGTTTTCACACCCACATAGCGCTGCACTTCAATGCCATCGCGGAACATAATGAGGGTAGGGATACTGCGCACCTTGTACTTTTGTGCCAGCTGCTGGTGCTGGTCGACATTGACCTTTGCAATGGTAACCCGGTTTTCTGTTTCCGCAATATCATTCAACACAGGTGCAACCACTTTACAGGGTGCGCACCACGGTGCCCAGAAATCCACCAGGGTAGTTCCCCGGCGGATGACTGGCATAAAATTCTTACTTCCCAGCGTCCTGATTTTTGAGCTGTCGGCTACCGGCTTCATGTTTTTCATCCGGTAATAATTGTAGGTTATCATTCCGACAAGCACGGCCAGGACAGCAATAATAATAATCAAGGTAGTTGACATACATTTTAATTTTCAAGGATTCTGATCTCGCTGGTGATGCCTATTGCTTTTCTGAACATGGCACTCACGCCGCAATACCGTTCCTCTGAAAGGTTCACTGCTTTTTGGAGTTTCTCCTCGGGGAGGTTTTTTCCTTTGAATTCATAAAGCACATGCATTTGTATAAACTGCTTTGGATGCTCTTCGGTCAGGTCTCCTTCCACAATTACATTAAAATCATCCAGTTCCACGCGCATTTTCTTTAGCACAGAAACCACATCCATACCCGTGCAGCCGGCAAGGGCAGTCAGCAACAGTGGCTTGGGCCGGGGCCCTTTGTTTTCTCCCCCAACCTCGTCTGCTGCATCGAGTATAATCTCATGACCGTTCACATCAGCTGAAAACGACAAGTTGTTCAGCCACTTTACACTTACTTTTTGTTTTGCCATAATATTGTTGATCTTCTTTTTTTGCAAATATCTGCTTTTCCTGAAGAAGAAGTCTGTCTTAAATCAGGTATGACAAATTTTTGCCTTTAACTTCTTAAATATTCTGCCGCACTCAGGGCAGCAATGGTGCCTTCAGCAACTGCAGTGGTTACCTGCCTGTACCTTTTGACAATGCAGTCACCGGCTGCAAACACACCTTCAACATTGGTTTTCATCACCGGGTCCACTACAATCTCATTGCGTTCATTTAGTTGCACCAGGTCCTTCAGGCTTTCGGTGTTAGGCTGGTATCCTGCAAAAATGAAGGTGCCATCGGTTTTAAGCTCACTTCTTTTCCCTGTAGGCAAATGTTCTATTTCAACTTTCTGCAATACGCCATTGCCATAGAAACCACGCAGTTCCGACTCCATAATAAAATGGATTTTTGGATTGTTCTGTGCTTCTTCAATGGCATGTTTGAAAGCCTGGAAGTGGTTAAACTGATGTACGATAGTAACTTTAGATGCATGGTGGGTCAATGCTACAGCCTCTTCCAGTGCAGAGTTGCCCCCTCCTACCACCACTACTTCCTTGCCTGTGAAAAAGTCTCCGTCGCAGGTAGCGCAGTATGAAATTCCTGTCCCCTTATACTGCTCTTCGCCCGGTATATTTAAAGACCGGGGCCTTCCTCCTGGAGTCAGAATCACAGTCTTTGCCTTAAAGCTTCTTCCGTCTTCAAGTTCGACTGACTTAACTTTTCCTTCCAGACGATAACCAGCTATTTTAATATTCGACTTAATCTTACAACCAAATGACTTGGCCTGTTGCTTCATGGTATTTGCAAGCATATATCCTTTGGTAGAAAGAACCCCCGGATAATTGGCAATTTCTTCAGTAAGCACCATCTGCCCACCCACGGCTCCTTCATTCAAAATGAGGGTTGAAAGTTTGGCGCGCGAGGTGTAAATACCGGCTGTAAGTCCGGCTGCCCCTGCGCCAATGATCATTACATCAAATACTTCGTCCATTTCTTATACCTTTTCAGCAAACTGCTTATCCAGTATCGAGGTTATCTGCTTCATATTCTGAATGCTGCTGGTGGCATGGGCAACTTTTCCATTTTTGTAGTACATGGTAAAGGGTAGCCCCATAAAGCCACGGCACTCTGGTGCATTACGGATGATTCCTGCCTCGGGACTGTCAAATGCCATTACAGCAAATTTTACATCACTACGTTCCTCTTCCAGCTCTTCCATTACATCATACACCGGCATACACATCGGGCCCATGCGGCCACAGCATACCATTACATTTTCATTTTCATTGATGATCTTTTCGAGTTCTGCTGCTGTTTCAATCTCATGCAGATTTGTTTGTAATAACTTCATAATAAGTATTTTTAAAATTTGAAATTAACTTGTATTATTATCTTTCCGTTGAATATTGTACCAATTCTTTGATGATGTTCTCGTCCGATTCCAGTTTTCCCTGCAGGTAAGATTCAATCAGTTTCTGAGGGCTATCAACTGGCACTCCCACGAAAAGATTGACCTTTCTCGAAGCAAACAGATGAATTACTGCAGGATTCACCCTAAAGGCAATCACATCGGTTATCCCCTGTTCTTCGAGCCATCCCGGCAATTGTGACACAGTCATCTCATGTGGCAATGCTGTTTTTGTCCATACAGCAGTTCTGCCATCTGATTCATAAATCTCGTAATGGCTGCACTGACCGAAGTACTCGCTCAGAACATTATTGATTACCGGTATAGCCACTCGTTTTTTCATCTTTTTATCTTTGATGCAAAATTAAGTCTGTGGCCGGGTTAGGACAAGAAACCGGGCATGGCATATAAAAGGTATAAAACTGTATTATTTCAGTTTTTTTCCTGTCACCTGCTTTTTGTACTTTTGTAAAAATTCCACATAAAAGCTCGTGATGAATATCGAAAAACCTGATAATAATATACACCCGGCAGGTATCCTTCAAAGTCTGCAACATTACCCTGAGGAGCTGAACCAGCTTGCTCAAAAGAAAACCCGGATATCCTATCTGAAAGGTGAGACCATATTTAAGCAGGGAGCTTTTGCCCCGTATGTGCTCTATGTAGTAAGCGGGCTGATAAAGGTTTACCTTCAGACAGGTTACGACAAGCAGATTAACATCAGCCTGGCACAGAAAGGAGATTTTCTGGCTTTTACCTCAATATTTGGAGAGAATGTCCATACCTATTCATCGCAGGCAATTAAGGATTCAGAAATCTGCATGATAGAAAAGGAAAGCTTGAAGGACATCCTGCTCAGGAACCCTCAATTTGCACTTGAAGTTACTTCCAGAAATTACCGTAATGAGAAACACCTGCTTGAAATCATCAGGAACCTTTCATATAAGCAGATGAGAGGTAAACTGGCTTCGGCATTGATCTATATTTCACAGGATGATTATTTAAGGGAAGATGTATTTGAATATCTTTCCCGCCAGGATATTGCTGATTTTGCTTCAATCTCGACCGAAAGTGCCATAAGGTACCTAAAGGAATTTGAAAAGGAAAATGTCATTTTACTTCAAGGAAGGAATATAGAAATTACAGATAGAACGAAGCTTGAAACCATTGCAAAAACAAGTTAGGATTATATGATAATTTCTGAAGCCAAAAGGGAAAAACTGCTTTCTGAAGTGCAGGTTTCTGCCAGCCGCAGCGGCGGCCCCGGAGGACAGAATGTAAATAAGGTCAGCACAAAGATTGAAATTCGGTTTCATGTGCAGGCTTCTGAGGCACTTACTGAGGAAGAAAAACAACTTGTATTACACAAGGCCATAAACCGGATAAACCTGGAGGGAGAACTGATCGTTACCTCTGCAACAGAACGATCACAATGGCGTAACAGGAAGAAAGCTGAGCAAAAGTTTCTTGATATGATTGAAAAAGCACTTACTATACCCCGCAGAAGAAAACAAACAAAACCTACCGCTGCTTCTAAACAAAAACGAATAGAGAATAAAAAACAAACAGCACAAAAGAAAGAATTACGAAAACCTCTCCGCTTTTAAATTGTTGCACATATTAAACCATAGAATGCTACCTGTCAATGATTTATGCCTAACAAAGAAAGTATTAGCTTATTAAAATAATGCACAAAATCTGATTTTTCCCTGGTTATAAAGTGGATATTTCAGATGAAAATTGTTTCTTTGCCCTTGATAAATTCTGTGTATGAGAAGATTTTTACATAATAGCAGGATTTTAATAATCCGGATTATTGACAGTTTTTATTTCCCTTGTCTGAGATTTATCCCTATAGAAATTTTCAGGTATGGCGTTACAGGTGGAACCAATACCTTTTTCGATATCATTCTGTACTACATTATTTATAAGTATATCCTGGCAATGCAGATTGTTGAACTTGGAATCATTGCTATCAGTCCCCATATAGCAGCTTTTCTGATTGTTTTTCCTATCACATTCTGTACCGGATTTATGCTTGCCAAATATGTTACATTTACTGCCTCAGAACTACACGGACGGGTACAATTCTTCAGATACTGGCTTACAGTTTCTGCAGCCATTTTTCTAAACTACATATTCCTGAAGTTTTTTGTTGAATATATGCATCAGAATGCATTGGTAGCAAAAACTCTAACTACGGTTATCGTTGTCATATTTAGTTATATTTCACAACGCCACTTCTCTTTTAAAACAGCAGGGCTAAAAACATTAACTGTATCAGATTCCGAGTAGAGTTTAAAGTGCCTTCATTTTATTAACCTTTCACAAAAGAAAAATATATGCCCCTGTTACAAAATAAAAATTGGTTATATTCGGCTGTATATATTTAATCATGCAGCAATACATGCAAAGATATTATCCTACAATTGTACAGGCTGTTCATTTGCTTATTTTATATCTTTTCATACAAACAATTGTTGATTTTCCTCTGGCTCTGATCGATTATTATAAGGACACGGAGTATCTTTACAATCCTGTAAAAAAAGTTCTGCTCAACGCCGGGTCCACCATATTCATACTGCTGTACGGCCTTAAAAAGTCGAAAGCGCCAGTCCTCGATGTTTTTCCATTAAAATTTTTTAATCCACTTGTGATCCTCCCTATGATAACTTTTCTATGGGGGGCGCACTTCCTCCTGGAAGATATTAATATGAGGGTTGAGAAACTCATACCTGCACCACAATGGTTCTGGGAATTGTTCGGCAGGATTTTCGAAAGCGATTACGGGTGGTGGGGAGCCTTTATGAAAGTTGTAATTATAGCTCCTGTTATTGAAGAATTGATCTTCAGGGGTATCATCCTGCATGGTTTCCGAAAAAATTACCATGCTGCCACTGCTGTTGTTATATCAGCCCTGCTGTTCTCGCTCTTCCATCTGAATCCCTGGCAGGTGCCTGCTACCTTTTTGCTTGGACTCCTGCTTGGCTGGATCATGATCCGCACCCGGAATATCCTCCTTGCGATCATCGGGCATGCCATCAATAACCTGCTTGTTCTGTTAACTGTTACTTTCTGGAACGAAATAAACACACATGGCATTTATCTTATGGATTCCGTTGATAAACTAAAGCTGGGTGCCCTGGTTGCACTGTTATCAATAATTCTGATTTATCTGGCAACCCTATTTCCAAAAAGAAAAGCGAAGGCAATAACCGGTACATAATAAATGTTTTGCAGCATATATATTGCCTTTAACTAAACCTATTTCTGATTTTTTCGTTAATGAATCCGAAACTATTAAACTTTTAAATAAAGCATCGTATTATGGAAGAACAAACAATATCCAAAATGCCAGCCATTGGTGACATGGCTCCTGATTTTCATGCCAATACCACCTATGGCCCTATTCAGTTTTCAGAATATAATAAGGGGAGCTGGGTTATTTTATTTTCACACCCTGCTGATTTTACCCCCGTCTGCACAACCGAAATGAGTGGATTTGCAATCCGCCACGATGAATTCAGAGAACTGAACACAAAACTTCTGGGATTAAGTATTGACAGCATCCATTCTCATATGGCCTGGGTGCACAATGTTAAAACCAAAACCGGCGTAATGCTCGATTTCCCTATTATTGCCGACATTGATATGAAAGTGTCAAAGTTGTATGGCATGCTGCAACCAAATGAAAGTGAAACAGCAGCTGTAAGGGCAGTATTTTTTATTGACCCTACCGGAAAGGTAAGGTTGATCATGTATTATCCTCTGAATGTAGGAAGAAACATGAACGAAATCATTCGTGTACTGAAGGCGCTTCAACTTTCGGATGAGCATAAGGTAGCTATGCCGCTCGACTGGCAGCCAGGTGACAAGGTAATCGTTCCACCTCCAAAAACTGTGAAGGACATGGAGGAACGCGAGAGAAGTGATTATGAAATGGTAGATTTCTATCTCGCCAGAAAAAGTATAAACTGAGTTCCTTTCTTGTATAAATCTAAAAAGGCTGCTTTCGGGCAGTCTTTTTTGTTTATTGCCTCCTGCCTGCTGTTTACTAAAAGAAATACCTATTTTTATTGAACCAAAATATTAATATCACAGCTTATGAAATTCAAATTGTTTTCCTTATTGCTTACAATAGCTTTAACTTCCGCATTATATGCACAAACAGGAAAGGTGTATGATAACCTTAACCTTACAAGTAACATTTTGAAGATGGAAAGAAAGTATGCCATCTACCTTCCCCCCGATTACCAAACCTCTGAAAGGAGTTATCCTGTACTTTACCTTCTGCATGGCTCGGGCGATGACCAAAGCGGCTGGATCCAGTTTGGGGAGGTGTTGCATATTACCGACAAGGCAATCAAAGATGGTATTGCAACTCCGATGATCATTGTTATGCCAGATGCTGATACCGGGCAACGGGGATATACAAATGATCCTTCGGGCAACTGGAGGTATGAAGATTTCTTTTTTGAAGAATTTATGCCGTTTATTGAAAAAACCTATCGCACCAGGCCGGCAAAACGTTACCGGGCAGTTGCCGGTCTATCAATGGGCGGCGGTGGCACATTCTATTATGCATTACACCGCCCTGATCTCTTTTCTGCAGCCTGTCCACTGAGCGCATCCACCGGCCCACTGACCATGGCTGAAGTAGAAGGCTTTATGCAACGAAGAGGAATGCCCGATGCAACCCAGAAACAGAAAGATGACTGGTACCAGAATTACAGTGTTCTGGAACTGATACGCAACCTTCCTGAAGACAAGAAAAATGCGGTGCGCTGGTTTATCGATTGTGGTGATGATGATTTTCTTTATGAAGGAAATTCTTTGGTTCATATTGAAATGCGCAAAAAAGAAATCCCACACGAATTCCGCATTCGCAACGGGGGCCACAACTGGACCTACTGGAGAGAGTCATTGCCTGAAGTGCTCCGGTTTGTTTCCGACGGTTTTCACCAGCACTAGAAGTATCAGTCATTCATCCAGAACTGAAAATAGTATTATCATTTTGTAAAAAGTACAAATAAGCTATTTTTGGGTTCAATTATCTAATACTGCAATCATGAAATTTGGTTATTTCGATGACATGAACAGAGAGTATGTCATCACCAATCCCAAAACACCCTGGCCCTGGATCAACTATCTGGGTAACGAGGAATTCTTCACACTGATCTCAAATACAGGTGGCGGCTACAGTTTTTATAAAGATCCCAGGTACAGAAGGATTACCCGGTTCAGATATAATAATGTACCCATTGACGATAATGGAAAATATTTCTACATCAATGACAATGGAATAGTATGGTCGCCGGGATGGAAGCCTGTCAAAACGCCACTCGACCATTATGAATGCCGTCACGGATTGGGATATACATCCATAACAGGCAGAAAGAACAACCTGGCCGCAGAGGTAACCCATTTTGTTCCGCTGGGTGTCAATGCCGAAATCATCAGGGTGAAATTGCAGAATACCGGCAGTGAAACCAAATCTTTCAGCCTGTTTTCATACCTCGAATGGAACTTGTGGAATGCACTTGATGACATGACCAATTTCCAGCGAAATTACTCCATAGGGGAAGTAGAGGTTGAAGGTTCGGTGATCTACCATAAAACAGAATACAGGGAGCGCCGGAACCATTATGCATTTTATGCAGTTAACCGTGAAATAAATGGCTTTGACACCGACAGGGAATCATTCGTAGGGTTATATAATCCCTATGCTGAACCCGATGTGGTTTTAAACGGGCAAGCCAAAAATTCGGTGGCACACGGATGGTCGCCTGTTGCATCACACATGCTGAAGGTTGTATTACAGGCAGGCGAAGAAAAAGAGCTAGTTTTTATCCTTGGATATGTTGAAAACGAACAGGATGAAAAATGGGCTGCGAAAAAGGTCATTAATAAAACCAAGGCAGAAAGGCTTATCCAGAATTTTTCTTCATCTGAAAGGGTTGAACAGGAATTCAACAGGCTGAAGGATTACTGGACCGGACTTCTTTCGAATTACCAGGTTAAGAGTGCCGATGACAGGCTCGACCGTATGGTAAACATCTGGAACCAGTACCAGAATATGGTTACGTTCAACATGTCGAGATCTGCCTCTTATTTTGAATCAGGTATCGGCCGCGGGATGGGTTTCCGCGATTCCAACCAGGACCTGATAGGTTTCGTGCACCTGATTCCTGAAAAAGCCAGGGAACGCATACTTGATCTGGCTGCCACACAACTTGAAGACGGAGGAGCATACCACCAGTACCAACCTCTTACAAAAAAGGGGAACAGTGATATCGGCGGGAACTTCAATGATGATCCTCTCTGGCTCATCCTATCAAACACACTGTATATTAAGGAAACAGGTGATTTTGGAATTCTTGGTGAAATGGTTCCGTATGATAATAATCCTGAAAAGGCTCAGCCCATGCTCGACCACCTGGAACGTTCGTTCAGGCATGTAATCAATAACCTGGGTCCGCATGGATTGCCTTTAATAGGTCGCGCCGACTGGAACGACTGCCTCAACCTGAATTGCTTCTCGAACAACCCGGATGAATCATTCCAGACCACGGAAAACAAATCAGGCGGTGTAGCTGAATCCGTCATGATTGCCGGCATGTTTGTCCTTTATGGCAACGATTATGCTGAACTGCTTATGCAACTTGGTAAACGTGAACAGGCCCATGAAGTAAAGGCAGAAGTGGAACGCATGAAGGAGGCTATTGAAGCTCATGGCTGGGACGGAGAATGGTTCCTGAGGGCATATGACTTTTTTGGAAAAAAAATTGGCAGCAGTGAAAATACAGAAGGAAAAATCTTCATCGAATCGAATGGGTTCTGCACCATGGCAGCTATCGGTAAAGAGAAAGGATGGCCACGGAAAGCACTGGATGCAGTAAAGACACACCTCGACTGTGAATACGGTATTGTTCTGAACAATCCTGCCTATACAGAATATGACCTCAGCAAAGGGGAGATTACAAGCTATCCTGAAGGTTATAAGGAAAATGCAGGAATCTTCTGCCACAACAATCCGTGGATTATGATCGGTGAGGCCATAGCAGGCAATGGTGACCAGGCGTTTGAATATTATAGCAAGATATGCCCGTCATACCTCGAGGAAATCAGCGACCTTCACCGCACGGAGCCATATGTGTATTCCCAGATGATAGCCGGAAAGGATGCTTGGAAACCGGGTGAAGCCAAAAACTCGTGGCTCACAGGCACTGCTGCATGGAACTTCTTTGCCATCTCGCAATATATACTGGGCATCAGGCCCGGTTACGACGGGTTAATCATTGACCCGTGCATCCCGGCTGCATGGGATGGTTTCCAGATAAAACGAAAGTACAGGAATACTGAATACCTGATTGAAGTCGTTAATCCCGATCATGTTTCAAAAGGGGTGAAGGAACTTTGGATTAATGATGAAAAAACGGAAGGCCGGACCGTACCTCTTACTGAAAAGAAAACCTGCAGGGTGAAGGTAATCATGGGGTAAAACCTATGTCAATAAGCAAAAAAAATCAGGTGCTTGTGCACCTGATTTTTTATAAGTCGATCATAAAATTCTATTTCACAAAAGGAGCATTATTCAGGTAGTCATAACAAAGTTTGACACCTTCAAACTGTGTCATTCCCTCACGGATGCTCTCCAGTTCCACATAAAATTCATCAAGTCCGTTTTCGTAAGCCTTATTAAAGATATTTTCGAAATTCATCATTCCTGAACGACCCAGGATTGAACGGTCTTTTATATGTAATACGGGGAACCTGCCTTTATACTTTTCAAAATACTCAAGCGGATCTTGCTGCCCCATCACGGTCCAGTATACATCCATTTCAAAGAATACCAGCGCCGGGTTTGTTCCATTCAGCATCAGATCGTAAATGATATCACCGACAGGCATCCATGGGTTGGCCCTTTTTTCTTTGTCTTCCGGCTTCACTACCCTTTGGAATTCGCCACTGTGATTATGGTAACCCCATTTTAACCCTGCCGCTTTGGCTATCTCACCTGCCTTATTGAAAACATCACATACAATAGCCACCTCATCATGATTTTCAGTAGAAGGCTGACCCGGCTGAACGATTGTTGTAACACCCAGCTTCGCATGATCTTCAACAGCTTTCTTCCAAAATTCAGCTAATTCACCTGTATTGTCTTTTGTATATTTCCTTACCGGTGGATTAACGTGTGAGCCTGTAACTTTCAGTCCGGCTCCTTCAGCCAGCTTCCTGAATTCTGTCATCTCGAGATTATACATCTTACCTTCACGGTATCCGGCCGGTTCAAGTGTGCTGTATCCTATGTCGGCCACTTTTTTAAGTCCATTGGGAACATCTTCACTAAACGCCCTGCCAAGGGAATAAAGCTGCAAGCCAATACTTTTTTTAGCTGATGAACCTTTGCTTTTCTTTTTGGCAGCCATTGCCGGAGTCATCGATCCTGCAACCATTCCCCCCACTGTCAGCAATCCCAGCTTTTTCAGAAATTCTCTTTTTGTTTCCATAATCAATATGTCGGTTATTTTTTTTGATTTTTGTTAAATCTGTGAATATGGTCTCCGGTACTCATAGTGATAAAGCCTGTGAGCTGCCGCTTCCTTGTCGTTGTCGAAAGACAGGGTGGCAGGGTTCCATTTCACAGGGCGCTGCAGTTCAGTGGCAATATTGCCCAGGCAGCACATTGTGTTGGTGCTGCATCCTACTTCAATAGGCGCTGTTGGATTGCTTCTCGAGCGGACTGCATCGATAAAGCTCTGCATGTGCGGTGCACTTATTTCAAATGCAAGGCCTTCGCCTTGTTCCGGCCTCTGCCTGTTCCTGGCTCTTTCTGCCCTTTCCTTTGCCATGGCCTCCCTTTCGGCAGGGGTCATGTTGCGTGGACGGCGACCGGCAAGCTCTTCAGGCACCAGAGAAGCATCAGAAGCACCCAGGTAACCACGTGCCACTTCTATCCAGCCGTTGGTACCAATGAATTTTATACCCTGTGCCCCCGGCATATCTTCAAGATAAGGCTGTTCAGTCATTACAACACCGTTCAGATATTTAAATGTGAGATATTCTGTTCCGTTATAGCCTTTGGGTATGATTTCTGACGGGCCCGACCCATCCATTCCTATAGCAGCCTGTGCTATGTCGAACATATGAGCGCCCCAGTCGGCTGTAAAACCATTACCTGTTTCGCGATACCAGCGCCATGCACCCCAGAGTTTTTCCTGTTCGGCTGGCTGTAGTGAAATAGGAGGACAAAGATCAGGATGATAATGAACATTCGGATCGTTCAGAGGACCCATCCACAGGTTGAAATTAAGATTACCGGGGACAGGCTCTTCCGGAAGGTCAAGTGGCTTGGGCGGATCACCTACCTTGGCATAAATTTTTTCTATATGGCCAATTTTTCCATTCTGCACCAGTTCGATGGCTTTCCTGAATTCGTTGCTTGAACGCTGCTGGCTGCCTACCTGCACAACCCGGTTATTTTCTTTTGCAACTTTCACCATTACCAGTCCTTCCTTAATGGTAAAGGCTAAAGGTTTCTGGACATACACATCCTTGCCTGCCTGCATGGCGTGGATGGTTTGAAGGGCATGCCAGTGGTCCGGAGTAACTACCTCCACTGCATCGATGTCTTTCCTGTCGAGCAAATCTTCATAATGCTCGTACGTGTCGCACCGTGGAGCCATGGCCATTTTCTTCTGCCAATCTTCTATGCGCTGCTTAAACCTGACTTGTTTCATGGTATCCACATCGCAACAGGCAGCTACCTGAACGCCCGGAACACTCCCGAAACTAGTAAAATCGGAAAGAGCCTGCCTTCCTGCACCAATAAATCCCAAAACTACGCGATCGCTTGGCGCGATTTTAATGCCATTGATTGTCCATGAAGGCAAAATTGTCAACCCTGTTAATCCAAGAGCCGACCAGCCCAGGAATTTTCTGCGGCTTAATCCATTATCAGCTTTTTTATTCATAAAATTATAATTTGGTTATGTTGATAAAAATTAAAATCGTTCCCTCAGAAAAGTCTTCTATATCTCTGTGAAGTGTTTCATCCTGAAACTGGTTAAACAACACCTGCATGGATTCATCACCAAAAAGGCATAGAACAAAGTTTTGTTTGGACTTTTATTTTGTTAAAAAGTTTAAATTCAAATGTACATAAAATGGTTGAAAACAAATCTTTTTAATAATGAATCTCAAGCTACAATTTTTTCAAACCTGAATTTTTCATGTTTTTCATCTAAATTTGCCTTTATAAAAAAGATACGTGCCATGCAGTTGTTTTATGTACCCGGTATTTCCGGAAATGAAATCATCCTTGATGAAACAGAATCGAAACATGCAGTGAAGGTCCTTCGACTGGGAAAGGGCGACAGCATTTTTTGCACCGATGGTACAGGAGGGTTTTATACTGCCTTAATAACTGACGCAAATCCAAAAAAATGCAGGCTGAACGTCATCGAATCAAGCCATCAGGTGGGGAAAAAAGATTATTATACACACATTGCCATAGCTCCTACAAAAAACAATGACAGGTTGGAGTGGTTTCTTGAAAAAGCAACTGAAATTGGTATTGATGAAATCAGTTTGCTGCTGTGTGAAAACAGTGAAAGAAAAACTGTGAAAACCGACCGGCTGGAAAAGGTTTTGGTTTCAGCAATGAAGCAATCGGTGAAGGCATACCTGCCCAGATTGAATGAGCTTGTTTCCTTCAGTGAATTCATAGCCGGCAGCAATGCTGATCAGAAATTTATTGCACATTGCAGGGAACATAATCTGCCCCATATGAAGCATCTTGTACAAAAAGGAAAATCTGTACTCGTACTTATTGGCCCTGAAGGAGATTTTAGTACCAGTGAAGTTGAAAATGCCGCGAAATATGGATTTGAAGCCATTTCACTCGGCGACAGCCGTCTGCGGACTGAAACTGCAGGAGTGGTTTCCTGCCAAATTGTTAATTTAACGAATGTTTAGAAGAAGTTGCTTCATTTTGTTTTTTCATTTCAGCAAGAAGTATTAATTTTCGGCCACAATGATCATCATGAGATACTTATTTATATTCTTTTTTATTTTACTGGGGATTGCCGGAAGCCATGCTCAGCCTACCAGGATAGCACTCGTAAAATATGGTGGTGGCGGTGACTGGTATGCTGATCCTACAGCTTTGCCAAACCTGATTGCTTTCTGCAACAGCCAGATGAATACCAATATTCACCCCGAGCCGTCAACTGTGGAAGTAGGCAGTGCCGACCTGTTCAACTTCCCGTTTGTGCACATGACTGGTCATGGGAACATTGTGCTTTCTGAACAGGAAGCCATGAACCTCAGGAACTACCTTGAAGCAGGCGGATTTCTGCATGTAGACGACAATTATGGACTTGATCCCTTTTTCAGGAGGGAGATCAGGAAAGTGTTTCCCGACAAAGAACTCAGGGAACTTCCTCACTCCCATCCCATTTTTCATCAGAAATACTCCTTTAGCGAGGGGCTGCCCAAAATTCATGAACATGACAATAAGCCTCCACAGGCATTCGGAATTTTCATTGAAGACAGGCTTGTATGCCTTTACACTTATGAATCAGATATCAGCGACGGGTGGGAAAATGAAGCAGTACATAACAATCCTCCTGAACTTAGGGAAATTGCACTGAAAATGGGAGCAAATATCATATCGTTTGTATTTAAGCAGTAAGTGATTAAGCTGATTTGGCCTGAACTTCAAAAAAACAAAAAACCATATCAGCATTCTCATGTTATATGATGTAAAATAGTTAAAATTAAAAAAATGAAAAAATTACTAATTGCATTTACCTTGTTCTTTCTGATCGGAACAGCAGTAACAGCCCAGGACTATAACACCGGGATTGGTGTTCGTGGCGGTTTATGGAACGGGTTAACCGTTAAACATTTCACAGGCACCAACACCGCTATAGAAGGTATTCTTACCACCCGCTGGGAAGGTTTTGTCGTTACAGGATTGTATGAAATTCATGCCGCACAGGCTTTTGATGTGCCCCGGTTAAACTGGTACTATGGTGCCGGCGCCCACCTGGGGTTCTTCGAAGGACATCCCAGAAACCCATGGTTTGATGGAGGTTCAACACATACTGTTTTAGGTATCGATGGCATCCTGGGAATAGAATATAATATTGAACCCATTCCATTCAACATCTCGCTCGACTGGAAGCCTTTCCTAAATATACTTGGCAATGTTGATTTTCATGCAAGTGATGTTGCCATTTCAGTAAGGTTTATCTTCTGACCGAAATTCAATACAGATATAGAAGAAGCTGCTTTATTACACAAGCAGCTTTTTTTGTACCTGAATTTCTGCACTTGAAATACAATAGTATCTGCTTCATCATTGCCTGATCATGGCCAAATTCAATTTAAACTCAATTTTAATTCAATGTAAATTCAATAATAATTGACTTTATATTGACTTTAATCTGACTTTATATTGAATTTACATTGAATTTAGTCTTGACATGGTTACATGCATTACAAGCAAAAAAAAAGCCGTCCTTTCCGACAGCTTTTTCATATTATTGGATGGTCTGTTAATATGTCTGCTCTAATTTCAGTGTTTCAGTGGGCTGATCGCAAACACTGGAGGGGCCGAAATACTGAATAGGACCCGGGTAGATGTATTTAGTTCCCAGAGCCCATTCGCCTCTTTTTGATACAAAGTATTTGAATGGGGCACCATTCAGGTTCACAAGGGCTTTTTGAATTACAGGCTTCATATGGCCATGGCGCTTTTCCATATTCATCATCATGGTAACCGGAACGCCACCGGCAATCCATTCTGATGCAGGAGCAGTAAGATTACGCACTGAAGCCATGTAACCTGATTTTCCGGCAGCTACCAGCTGTGCTGCAGTGTTTCCAAGTGCGTAGCAGTAGTCGGCATCGAAATTTGAAGGAGCTGCACAACGGCCTTCATACCCAAAGAAATGGTAGAGGGCGCTGAATTTGCCATGGAATTTTCCTTCACTTTTCAATTCTGCAAGCCTTGTTTGTACCATTTCACCAAGCAGCTTTTCAGTTTCAATAAGCGAAACCTGCACGTTTCCATGGGGATCGCGATCGAGTGTCAGCTGGTTGGCAATACCTGCAGGCAAAGAATTATACAAATCTCCGGAATGTTCAGAAAGATGAAGGGCGACCCATTCTCTTTGATGCGATTTTTTCAGCATTTTAAATTCCTTTTCGGTTTCTGTACCTTCAGCCAGTAAATCATTAAGTTCGGCTATCAGAATTTTCATTTCAGGTACAAACTCAACCAGGCCTTCAGGAATCAAAGCAACACCAAAGTTCTCGCCATTTGAAGAACGTTGGGCAACTACCCCTGCAATATAATCAACGATATCTTCAAGCGTCTGCTTTTTTTCAGCCACTTCTTCCGAAATCAGGGTGATGTTTGGTTGGGTTTTTAATGCACATTCCAGTCCAATATGTGAAGCTGAACGGCCCATGAGTTTTATAAAGTGCCAGTACTTCTTTGCTGAGTTGGCATCACGCTGGATGTTGCCGATCAGTTCTGAATATACTTTGGTGGCAGTATCGAAACCGAAAGAAGTTTCGATCATTTCATTTTTAAGGTCACCATCAATTGTTTTTGGGCAGCCGATAACCTGTACGCCACTGTTCTTATGCAGATAATATTCAGCAAGCACGCAGGCATTTGTATTTGAATCATCGCCACCTATAATAATAAGGGCATTCAGGTTCAGGTCGCGTGCAATTTCAAGGCCTTTATCAAATTGCCATTCTTCTTCAAGCTTTGTCCGTCCGGAGCCAATAATGTCAAAGCCACCGGTATTTCGGTATTCATCAATGACAGGTGCAGTCAGTTCGACATATTTATGATCAACCAATCCGCCGGGCCCACCCAGAAAACCGAACAGTTTACTTTGCGGATGAACCCTTTTAATTCCGTCAAAAATCCCTGAAATTACATTATGCCCACCAGGAGCTTGTCCTCCTGACAGGATCACACCAACATTCACCGGTTGCCCCGGCTCCTGTACACCCCCCTCACCAAAAGCAACCAGGGGCATGCCACAGGTTTGCGGGAACAATGCTTCAATGTCTTTACCATCGGCAATTGGTTTTGCTATATCTCCTTCAATAAGTTTGGGTGTTCCCTGAAGTGATTTGGGCAGTTTGGGCTGATAATTTGCCCTTTCCTTTTGGAGTGCACTGATATTCATTTTATTAATATTAAATTTCTAAAGATTTATTTTTTGTAATTATATGACAGCATGATGGCATAATTTTCTCAAAATTAATTCATTTTTAGCAGGTATGCAGGGGATCCCTGCAATTTCAAAATGATTTAAAGTAAAATTAAAAGGGTAACGGACAAGATTAAGGAGTATTATTGCGCCGCTGGTTATCTACTCTTTTTTTCCACTTGTCAAGAGCCAGTTTCTGAAGATCTTCTACCTTATCAGATTCATCCACAATTTCAAGTCCTAGCAGTGTTTCAAACAAATCTTCCATGGTAACAAGCCCTACCACACTTCCAAAATCATCGAGCACCATGGCAAGGTGAGCCCGGTTAAGGATCAGGGTATCCATCAGTTTGGCAACCGTAATATTATCATCAACAAAAAGGATTTCCCGTTTAATTTCCACTGCTTTGACAGTATGCTTATCCTGGGCAAGGTTTTCAAGCACATTGTCTTTTAGTATGACACCCGTAATGTTGTCAGGCTGATCCTGATAGACAGGGATGCGGGAAAAAACCATAGGTTTTATTTCCTTATAAATTTCGTCCATTCTCATTTCTTCATCCACCATCATGAGCACCGACCGTGGTGTCATAATGTCCCTGACTCTAATGTTTTCCAGTCGAAGCAGGTTTTGAATAATCGATTTCTCCTCCCGGTCGAGGGCGCCGCTCTGCAAACCTACATCAGCCATAGCTACAAAATCGGCCCGGCTGAAAACGCTTCCTTTCTCGGGCTTTACCATACGTGTAATGCCCTTGCTCATCCAGACAAAAGGTGCGAGCACAATCAGAAGCACCCGCAATGAGTTCACCGTAAATGGTGTGAGTTGCTGCCAGAAAACAGCTCCCACTGTTTTAGGAATGATTTCGGAAAGAATGAGGATGGCAAGTGTCATTGCAGTTGCAATAATCGATTCATATGAAGTATTGATAAATAAGAATGAAATCTGTTTAGTGCCAAATAATTTGCCGGCTTCCACCCCCACTCCAAGGGCTCCAACTGTATGTGCAAAAGTATTTAATGTAAGAATGGCTGAAAGAGGCCTGTCAACATCTGCTTTCATTTTGTTCAGCAAATGACCGATTTTAGGCTTTTCGGATTGCATACGGCCAACGAAAGAGGGTGTATTACTTAACAAAACCGCTTCCCACATTGAACAAAAAAAAGAAACAACTATGGATAATGTGAAAAATAAAAATAACGCTCCCATATAAATTATTTAATTCCCGGGAAAGCCTATCTCAGCTAAAGTTTTTACAGTTCACCGGTCCTGCTATTTTTTATGCAAAATTATACATTTATAGCCTCATTTAAAAGATCATCTGAAAATAAATACAAAAGAAGCACTATTTTTGTTTTTTACCTGAACGTTTAATAGTTTTGTCTATTTACTTAAACATACTAAAAATGAAGCATTATTTAATATTGATTTTTTTATCGATGGCTACACACATGTTAACCGCTCAAAATGAAAATGATCCTTACATCTGGCTTGAAGAGGTAGAGGGTCAGAAGGCACTTTCATGGGTTCAGGAATGGAATGATAAGACAGTTGAAGTACTCTCCTCTCAACCTGGTTATAATTCTGTTTATAACAAGAGCCTGGAAATCCTGAATTCAACTGAAAGAATTGCTGAACCGGGTATTTTTGGAAAGTTTATTTATAATTTCTGGCAGGATCAGCAATACCAGAGGGGAATCTGGAGAAGGACCAGCATCGAAAGCTATCTTACAGGTGAACCTGAATGGGAAATCCTTCTGAACATAGATGAACTTTCGGAAAAGGATGGCATCAAATGGGTTTTTAAGGGTGCTTCCGGACTTTTCCCTGATTATAAAAAGTTTCTTGTAAGTTTATCAAAGGGCGGTGGCGACGCAGTGGAGATCAGGGAATATGATACAGATACCAGATCGTTCATGGAAAATGGATTTATAATTCCCGAAGCAAAGGGCAGTGCAAGCTGGATAGATGAAAATACGCTTATGGTTTCAACCGATTTTGGCGAAGGGATGACCACGTCAGGTTATCCGACCCAGGTAAAGATTTTAAAAAGAGGTTCGGGACTGGAAAATGCCCTCGAAGTTTTCAAGGGAAACGAAAACGACATGGGTATCTGGGGATATGTGCTTCCCACACAACAAAAAATATATCAGGTGGTTACAAGACGCACCTCATTTTACGAGGGAGAATATTATTTCCTTGAAAAAGAAAAAACCATCAGGCCTGATTTACCTTCCGATATTGAATTGAATACAATTTTCAACGGACAGGTTATTTTCAGCCTGAAGTCGGACTGGAAAGTCAGGAACCATACATTCCCTCAGGGCGCGGTTATCAGTATTGGTTATGACGATTTAATGAAAGGTAAAAACAGTTTTGTCCTGTTGGTTGCACCTGATAAACGCTCGAGTATTACCGAAATTAACTCAACAAAGGACCGGCTTCTGGTTAACATGCTTGTCAATGTTAAAAGCGAATTGTACAGCTATCGCTGGGACAAAAAGTGGATAAAGGAAAAAATAGATGCCCCCGATATGGGTAACCTTACTTTGGGTTCAGCAGATGAATTCAGCAACAGTTACTTCTTTTATTTTCAGAACTTTCTCGAACCCTCTGCTCTATATTATGGTGATGCAACAGAATCTTCTGTGAAAAAAATTAAATCCCTTCCTTCATGGTTTGATACAGACAAATACAAAGTTGAACAGTTTGAAGCAGTTTCCAAAGACGGGACAAAAATCCCTTATTTTGTAGTTCGTGGAAAGAATAGTGAATTCAATGGGAAAAACCCCACTTTGCTCTATGCCTACGGAGGGTTTGAAGTTCCCCAGTTACCGAGGTTTTCAGCTCTTACCGGTACTGCCTGGCTTGAAGAAGGAGGGGTATATGTACTGGCTAACCTGAGAGGCGGCGGTGAATTCGGTCCCAAATGGCATCAGGCAGGATTGAAAGAAAACCGTCAGCTTGTATACGATGATTTTCATGCCGTGGCAGAAAGCCTGATATCTAAAAAGATTACCTCTGCTGAGAAGCTGGGCATATACGGAGGAAGCAACGGAGGCCTTTTGGTGGGTGTAGCCATTACACAACGTCCCGATTTATATGGTGCTGCTGTGTGTGCTGTTCCGCTGCTCGACATGAAACGTTATAATAAACTTCTTGCCGGGGCCAGCTGGATGGCAGAATATGGTAATCCGGATATTCCTGAAGAGTGGGCATACATCAGCAGGTATTCACCTTACCATAACCTGAAGGAAGGTATGAATTACCCTGAAGTGTTTTTTACAACATCAACCCGTGACGACAGGGTGCATCCCGGTCATGCCCGTAAAATGGTAGCTAAAATGCATGACATGGGTTATAGGGTATATTATTTTGAAAATACGGAAGGAGGCCATGCCGGGGCATCAACCAATGAACAGCGGGCCCGGATGAATGCTCAGCTATATTCATACTTACAGATGAAACTGATGAATACTGGTACAAGTCAGAATTTCTGAAGCAAAAATATCAGCTTTTTTAACCTTTCGAATCAGTCTTTAGTTGCATAGGATTCCGCGGGAATTATCTAAGTTTGTTTCATTACAAGCCCGGAATATAAAACCAGAACAAGACGCAATTTTTGAAGGTTATTGAGTAATCCCGGTAGACGCGCCGGGATTATTTATTTTTTAAAACCTTTACAACAGCTTCAGAGCCTCTGCAGTGTCCTCCACAGGAAGCTGACATGCACCTTCGCGGCATACATATACAAGCGATTTCCCGTCTACATATCTTTGACTGAGTAATGGTACTTTACTGTCATTTTCAGAAAAAGCCCATAACACATTTGGCAGGTAATGCTGTTGCATCTCCATGAATTTTTGCCGTGCATCTTTGCCAAGAATGGCCACTTCAAAATAATCACCAGTATGTTTAAGCATCAGATTACCCCAATTAGCGAAGGCATGAGGATATTGGGAAAAATGAGCAGTTACGTACTGCAACATCTGTTCAGCCTTGAATGAAAGGGATCTGTCATTAAATATTAAACCCATCCGGTGGAGGTTGTTGGCCATTACAGAATTGGCTGCAGGAATAACATTGTCCTCATTTTGAAAATGGTTGCTGAGCGCCTGATCTGCATTGATTTCAGAAAAGTAGAAAAGCCCGGAAGCCTCATCCCTGAAATGAGTCAGCGTATGGTCCAGCAGTTGCCTGGCTTCCTGCAGCCATTCTTTCGAACCAGTAATTTCAAAAAGCGAAATATATGCCTGGATCACAAGAGCGTAGTCTTCAAGAAAACCCTTCACCGTAGCAATTCCCCCCTTCCACAGATGATAAATCCGGTTTTCCGGTGCTGCCATATACTGTTTTATAAAATTACCAGTTCGTATGGCAAGATCACTGAAATATTTATCGCCGAATGCCTTATATGCATCAGTCAGGCCCTGGATCATCAATCCGTTCCATGATGCAATGGTTTTATCATCCAGTCCCGGCCTTACCCTTTTACTTCGCTCATGCATTAAAAGTTCTTTCCATTTCCTGATTTTTTGCTGTAATTCTTCTTCTGTTAAACCATTCCTTCCGCCAAAGCTGTCGTCAGACAGATCGCGCAACAGGATATAGTTGCCATCTTCCCAAAGACCTTTTGAACTGACATTGAAATACTGAGAAAACAGGGTATAATCATCCTGAAGAAGTTCTTTAAGTTCCTGCTGCCTCCACACATAGAATTTGCCCTCCACCCCTTCGCTGTCGGCATCCAAAGAAGAATAAAACGCGCCTGCATCATCAGAAAGTTCCCTTTCACAAAACTGTGCAGTTTCATGAACTACAGTTTTAAACTCTTCTTCTCTGAACTTCTGATATCCCTTGGAATAGATGCTTATAAGCTGTGCATTATCGTAGAGCATTTTCTCGAAATGGGGCACCTTCCAGATATCATCGACCGAATACCGTGCAAACCCTCCCCCTGCCTGGTCGTAAATACCCCCTCTGGCCATTTTCTGAAGGGTAAGTTTTACATAGTTGAGTACATGATTATCTTTCTCTGCCGAAGCGTAGTAAAGTAAAAAATCGAGGTTAACGGGCATGGGGAATTTTGGTTGTCCCTGCCTTCCCCCGTTTTCCATATCGAATCGCTTCTTCCAGCTGTTTACACTTTGCTGAATGATCTTTTTATCGAGACTGGGAGAATTTTCAGGGATAACTGGATGGGAAGTTTGCGATATACCTTCCTGCAGGCTTTGGGCATACTGTGCCGATTTTTCAGGATTCTCCTTCCAGAAATCAGCTACAGCTTTTATGTTGTTCATCCATGTTTTTTTGGGGAAGTATGTTCCGCCCCACATAGGACGTCCGTCGGGCAAGGCAATGATGTTTAAAGGCCATCCTCCATGCAGCCCCATCAGGTGGACAGCAGTCATATAATAGTGATCCACATCCGGGCGTTCCTCCCTGTCAACCTTGATGCATATGAAGTTTTCATTCATAACCGCAGCAACTTCCTCATCTTCGAAGCTTTCATGTTCCATGACATGACACCAGTGACAGGCAGCATAACCTATACTTACCAACAGCAGTTTACCTTGAGTATTCCCAGATTTTACAAGGCTATCGTCCCAGGGCTGCCAGTTGACCGGATTGTGGGCATGCTGCAAAAGATAAGGTGAAGAAGAATCTACAAGTGCATTGGTATGTTGTTTCATGTTTTACAAAGATTTATATAAAAATTCTAACAATAAAATCAGCCAAAGGTTCCTTATTCATATCAGTGGTTTGCTGATTTTACAAGGAGAGAAGTTTTAAGCAATTGCAGTTTGAACAGAAAACTGTAACTTTCATCCCTGAACATGGACACTAAAATTCATTCTGAAAATGAGCAAATCAATCGTAGTACTTTTCGCCGCAGTTTTATTTTTTACAGCCTTTTCATGTGAAAAGGAAGGAGATGAAAGAACATGGGAAAAGGAGATGGAAGAACTGGATGTTATGCTGGCAGATCTGGAATCAAAAGGAGTGGACATTGACACCACTCATCTTTCAGTATATTATCATGTCCTGAGAACAGGCGAAGGGATCTATCCAAAGGCCGGAGATACGCTGTATGTTTCATTTGTAGGTTTTATACCCTCGGGCAAAAAGATTGAAGATTCAAACGAGTTGCACCCGCCTAAAGGCATCTGGAAATGCCTATACAAGCCGCAGCACAGTGTGACAGGGTTTATTGATGCATTGAGTTACCTTAACAAAGGTGCAGAAATAGAAATGTATATACCATCTGACCGTGCCTACGGCAAGAATGGAGGCCCTAATGTGCCGCCTTATACAACCTTGATATACAGGGCCAGGATGCATGATGTGGTAAGGCCTGAATAAACTTGCTTCAGTAGAGATATCTTTCTTTTCATGTCGCTTTCTGTGCAGCCCTCCAGTATCTGCAGGACACTTATTACTTCTGCAGGCTTTATTAAGTTCTATATAAATTTACTCTGAACGTTATAAGTATTGTTGGAAACAAGATTATAGTTGCCGTTATAGTTATCCCTCCAGCCACTTTGAAATAGCTATCTACCCTGAGCACCGGTCCAGTGAAAACTTCGCCATACATGACGGAGGAAGCAATTACAGTTATAATTTTTTGATCGATCCTGTTAATCATATAGATACCGGATAAACCGATTGTTGTTATATTAAATCAGGTTGATGATAACCTATTATACAACATAAATTGTTTGATCTATAAGATTTGATTGTAAATTCGAATGCCTAAAATTACGAAGGCAATCAATTAAAACCAGTATATGGAAAAGTTTATAAATAGTTTTATGAAAATGATCACCAGTCCTAATCTTGAGACAGGTGATTTTCCTGGACCGGTTGTAACCATATCGAGGCAGGCTGGATGTTCGGCCCAAAGGATCGCTATTAAACTATCGAAGATCCTCACCGGCTACAGTTATATGTCGGATACTAAAACCGATGCGGAATGGCGTTGGGTTGACAAGGATATATTTGAGGAAGTTGTCAATAATATGATTGATGAAGTAAGAAACGGCAATTATGATGATACTGATGTTGCAATAAAAATGCTTGGGCAGGTAGCCAAAGCATTTTCAAATGAAACGATATATGACATTTCGGATGAGGTGATGATCAATGTCTTTAAAGGTGTTATTTGTAAACTGGCTTGTAAAGGGCGTGCAATCATTGTTGGCCGTTCAGCAGGAGTGATTTTAAGAGAAGTGCCGAATAAGCTCAATGTAAGGCTTGAAGCCCCGATGGAATGGCGTATAAACCGTATTATGCAGCTACGCGATTTTACCCAGGCTGAAGCGGTACAATATGTAAAGGAGATGGATTCAAAGCGCGATACCTTCATAGAAAAGATCATAGGACGCAAGGCAAACAACGACGATTTTGATGTAATTTTCAATTATGCATCACTGCATGATGATGAAATTATTGATGCCACAGTCAACATTCTTAAGAATAAGAAAATCATTTCCCAGTATGAGGATTATTAGATAAAACCTTAATTTTGCAGTCGTATTGAATTATTTTTATAAATCCTGAATCTCACCTTACAAAAACAAAAGCTGCTCATATAGGGCAGCTTTTTTTGCATACAATCGATGCAATTTAATTCTGCTACAGCTTTTTAAACCATGAACCGGCTTGCTTCAGTTCAGAAATGGACGGTGTTTTTATAGCGTAATCAAATCCAGGTTGAAGGCTTGCAGCACCAACAATACCTGAAGTGCTGACAGCAATAAATCCAATCTGATGCTCATGATAATCAGAAATTTTCTTTGTAATCCGCTGGATAGCTGCATTACATGCTTCCTCGGGCGACATTCCATTTCGCATGAATTCAACAACCAGAAAAGAGCCAAGGGTTTTCATAACCAGCTCCCCTGACCCGGTAGCAGCAGCACCTCCCACTTCCCCGTCTACAAATAATCCTGCACCAATAATGGGAGAGTCTCCTACCCTTCCATGCATTTTAAAAGCCATTCCGCTGGTGGTACAAGCCCCGCATAACCGTCCTGCCTTGTCAATGGCAAGCATGCTGACGGTATCGTGGTTCTCTTCCAGCTGGTTTTCGATATTTATTTTAGTGCTGAATTCACGTTCTTCCTTCTTCCAGTTTTTCCATCGTGCACGCATATCTTTGGTCAGCAATTTTTCTTTTTTAAACCCGTTTTCCAGGGCGAACTTCTGTGCCCCGCTGCCGCTTAGCATTACATGGGGAGTTTTTTCCATTACAAGCCTGGCAACTGAAATGGGATGTTTTATACATTCAAGGTATGCGACACTGCCAGCATTACCTTTTTCATCCATAATGCACGCATCCAGAGTAACTTTCCCACTTGCATCGGGTATTCCGCCATAACCTACAGTTATGACATCCGGGTCGGCTTCAGTTACACGTACTCCTGCTTCAACGGCGTCTAGGGCATATCCGCCCCCGGATAAGATCTCCCATGCTGCCTCATTTGCCTGAATGCCATGGCGCCATGTGGAAAGAACAAGCGGAAATTCTGCTTTGCCTGAAATTATTTCAGCCCTAGAATAGTTTGCCAATCCAAGACCTGTAATTCCAAGAGTGGTTTTGGCTATAAATGCACGACGAGAAGTTGCCATTGATGTCCCTGTTAATTTGATGTACAAAATACAAATAAACTGCTCATGAAAATCCTTTACAGTAGGTGTTACTAATTCCTGAGTCTTACCTGCAATAAAAACAAAAATCTTACCACCAGTTGTAAACCTGCATTTCAAACTTTATTCTTATAGAAAATCCTGAAAAACGAGGCTGACTCTTAAAGCAAAATATCAGGATCAAACTTAATCGTGAGAAAAGTCTTCTACTGTTTTCCTATACTTGGAAAATGCTGAGGCCCTTGATATAAATCCCAGATACTTTCCCTTATCAATCACTGCCAGATTATACCTGCCGGAGGATTCAAATTTTTTAACTACGGTTTCCATAGTATCGTCAGGAGAAATATAAAACTGGGGGAAGTACATCAGGTCCTTTACAAATACTTTATCATACAGATCCTGATCAAAGATCATTGTCCTGACATCTGAAAGTTTAACCATGCCCAGTAAAAGTCCCCTTTCATTAACTACAGGATATAAATTTCGGTGAGATACTGACACAGCCTTTACCAGATCGCGAAGAGAAGCTTTAGGTGAAATAACCTCAAAATCTGTCTCGATCAGTTTTCTCACATTCATCATTCGAAGGGCTGTTTTGTCCTTATGATGAGTCAGCAAATCACCGGCCAGTGCCAGCCGCTTGGTATAAACAGAATGGGGTTCGAAACCCATAATGGTCACGTATGCAGTGGTAGCAGTAATGATCAGTGGTATAAACATCTCGTATCCTCTAGTAAGCTCTACTGTAAGAAATATTGCTGTAAGAGGGGCATGCATCACTGCTGCCATCATTCCGGCCATGCCTGCAAGCGCAAAGTTGTTTGCAGGCAATTGAAAATTACCCATATGATTTACTAAACTGGCAAAGAAATAACCTGCTACAGTTCCCATAAAAAGTGTGGGAGCAAAAATACCACCTATGCCTCCGGCACCGGTTGTTGCCACCATTGCTATAACTTTAAATATCAGAACACCCAACAGAAACAGCAGCACCATATTTTCGGAAAATTTCCAGCCAAAAAACAATGAATTATTCAAAAGGTCTGTACCTTGCCCGTTGAAAATAAGGCCTATCTCACGATAACCCTCTCCCCATAACGGAGGGAATATAAATACCAGTACCCCGATTATTAAACCTCCTGTCAATACCCTCATGCTTAATGAAGTAATCATTTTAAATTTTACTTCAAGGTACATGGTCATGCGGGTAAAGTATAGGGCGGACAATCCTGTGAATACTCCCAACAGGATATAAAACCAGATATTATTTATAGCAAAAGGTTGTACCTGTGTAAAAGTCAGCATAACATCTTCACCCATGAAAAAATAGGTCAGTGTTGTAGCCGATACGGCAGCGATCAGCAGTGGGATCAGGTATGCCATGGTTAAATCGAGCATCAGAACTTCAAGGGTAAAAATGATGCCGGCTATAGGAGCATTAAAAATCCCTGCAATGGCACCGGCTGCACCACACCCCACCATAAGGGTAACATATTTATACTTGAGCCTGAATAACTGTGCAAGGTTTGAACCTATTGCAGCACCCGTTAACACTATTGGGGCTTCTGCTCCCACTGAACCGCCAAACCCTATAGTTAATGAACTCCCTACCATCGACGACCAGGTATTGTGCGATTTTAAACGACTACTCTGTCGCGAAATAGAATACAGGATCTTTGAAACCCCGTGACTTATATCGTCTTTAATAATATACCGCAGAAACAGGACTGTCAGCAGTATACCTATGAGCGGATACACAAGATAGAGCCAGCTGATTGAGTCTACTTCCACCCAGCTTGTTAACCTTCCAGCTACAAAATGGATCAGATGCTTTAATATAAGTGCGGCAAGTCCGCTGAAGATACCTACGATTAAACTCAACAGATATAGAAAATGCAATTCAGGCACACGCTTTATCCTCCACAATATGAGCTGGTGTAACCAGCGCCTGGAGTTTTTTTGCCACCATTTAATTACATTACCTGTCATTTAAATCTGATTTTAGCATGTAAATGTACAAAAACACTTCTTCGGCTAATGATAAAAATACATCATTGACATGATAATGACTGAAAAGTAATATCCTCTTAAAATAATATTTCCATCAATAATAAGAATCAAAACTATTAATTACCTGCACAAAAACTTTAAACTTTCTGGATTATTCATGTACCTCCATTCTGCAGAATTAACTACCTTTAAATAAAACTGCTGTTATGAGGGTAAATATGACCGGCTCTTCAGGATACCTGGGAGGTATTATCGCAAATGAGTTGATTAAAAATGGCCATCATTTCGAAGGAATCAGCCGGAAACTACTGTATGGGCCTGTTCAGGACCTTGCCGAAGCATTGGAAAAAGCCGATGTGGTTATTCATCTGGCAGGGGCTCCTATTCTGAAACGCTGGACTGAAAAAACTAAAAAAGAAATATATGCCAGCCGTGTCACAACATCCGGAAATCTTGCTGCTGCCATTAAACATCTTCCGGAGGCAAACCGCCCCCTAAAAGTTATATCTGCTTCAGGAATCAGCATATATGCCAATGGCAAATCTCATACAGAAAAAAGCCGCGATTTTAATACCGGATTCCTTGGCAGCCTTTCAAAAGATTGGGAAGCAGCATGGAAAGAGCTCCCGGAACAAGTTCGTCTTATAATTTTTCGTACTGCAGTTGTACTTGGGAGAGATTCAGCTACAATCCGGAAAATGAAGCTGCCTTTTAAAGCAGGGGTGGGTGGGAAAATAGGCAGCGGAGAACAGCCTTTTCCTTTCATACATGAACGCGATGTGGTCAATGCCTACCTGCAGGCAGTGGAAAATCCGGATATGAGCGGAGTCTTTAATCTTGCGGCGCCTCAGCAAATTACAAACAGTGAATTTACACAAGCCATGAGTAATCGGCTGAACCGTCCGGCGGTTGTTCCTGTCCCAGCATTTGGACTGAGAATGGTTTATGGTCAGGCTGTGGTAATGCTTACTGAAAGTCCGGGAGTAATCCCTGAAGCCCTTACCAATACTGGCTTCCGGTTTCAGTATCCTGATATCGAAAGCACATTAAAGGAAATATTTGCCTGAAAGCTTTCAGCAAAACAATTTAAATCATTAATCCGTTATTCAACTGCCATGGTATAAGGGAGGGAATAATTTATAAGGAATTTATACAACCCCTCCTGTACAATAGTATCCGGTTAATTTCTCATCTATGATCTCGAAAATTCAAATAAAAAACAAGATTGTTGCCTTACTGGTTACTTTCCTTCTTATTTTACTGATAGGTGTTCTGGATTATATTTCCGGTGTTGAAATGTCTTTTTTCATCTTCTATTTAATCCCTATATTATTTATTGCCATCCAGGATAATTCAAGTTCCGGGGTAATTATTATGAATGCCCTGTTATCATCAGTTGTCTGGTTTATTGCAGAATATTTTCTGGAAGTATACACTTATCCACTTATTCCTTACTGGAATGCATTCCTTAGATTTATCGTCTTTGCAATAGTTGGCAAACTGGCTTTCCATCTGAATCAGAAACATAGAATGCTTGTTGAAACCAACAAAGAACTTGAACATCTGAATGAAGAAAAAAATAAATTAATAGGGATAGCTGCCCATGACTTAAGAAATCCCATAAGCATTATCTTTTCTTTCTCTGATTTACTGCTTTCCAATAGATTTTATAAAATGGATACAAATGCAGGAAAAATTGTTGAATACATCAGGGAAACCAGCAGTAACACACTGATATTGCTCGAAAAACTGCTGGATATGTCAAAAATAGAATCAGGAAGCATTGAGATATCACTTAAGGTTCAGGATTATATCCCTTTTATAAAAAAATATATAGCAATCAATCAGATGCTGGCTGACAAAAAGAAAATTACCTTCCGGTTTGAATCCGATGCCAAATCAATTCTTATTCCATTCGATGAGCACTATTTAAGCGAGGTTTTGAACAACCTGTTCACCAACGCGATCAAGTATTCATATCCTGAAAGTGAAATTTTCGTAAAGGTATCGAATACAGCAGACGATACGGTTAAAACTGAAGTCATCGACACAGGGGAAGGTATTAAGAAAGAAGAGCAGGCAGGATTATTCGGGTATTTTCAAAAAACGAGTACCAAGCCCACTGCCGGAGAAACAAGCACAGGTCTGGGACTTGCAATTGCAAAAAAGATCGTGCTCGAGCATAAGGGTATTATTGGAATGACGAGTAAAAGGAAAGAAGGTTCGAATTTTTACTTCGAATTACCTAAACTTGTAGAAAATACTTCAGAAATGCTGGTATGAGAAAGATATCTGTTTACATTTATAACAGATAAACCTGTAACAAAATGAAGCTATACATCAGGAATATGGTTTGTAACCGCTGCATCATGGTCGTGCAGGCGGAGCTTGAAAAACTGGGGTATCAGCCTTCCCATGTTTCTTTGGGTGAGGTGATTCTTGAACAGGATTTATCTGACGAGGAAAAAAAGCAGTTGGACAACAGGCTGCATTCTCTAGGCTTTGCCATCATCGACGATAAAAAAAGCCAGCTCATCGAGAAAATCAAGAACCTGATAATCGAGCTTGTCCACCAGCAAAACAGCCACTTAAAAACGAACCTGTCCAACTGGTTAATCAGCCACCTGCATCATGATTATACCTATATGACCAACCTGTTTTCAGAAGTGGAAGGCACTACCATCGAAAAATATTTCATTGCGCAGAAGATCGAAAAAGTTAAGGAACTTCTTGTTTACGATGAACTTACCTTAAGTGAAATCGCCTTCCAGCTGAACTATTCAAGTGTTGCACACCTGAGCAGCCAGTTTAAAAAAGTAACAGGACTTACCCCAAGCCATTTCAAAAACATAAGAGAAGAAAAACGTAAGCCGCTCGATGAGGTGTAAATCTTGTAACTCTTTCAGTAAAAAGTATAATACTCCCTCGCTTCATTTTTGGCAATTTTGTATTGGTTAAAAATGAATCGTTATGGCAAATACAACAAAACATCCGGTATATATTCCTGTAGAGGGCGTCGATAGTGAAATCAGTGCCCGCAACCTGGAGGAAAAACTCAACCAGTTAAAGGGAATAGCATCTTCAAGGGTAGAAATTAACACCAAGCGGGCTGTTATAGAACCTGCCAACGGACTTTCCATTATGCCCGGGGCAGCCAAAACCATTCGTGGGCTTGGCTATGACATTCCCTCCGTGAAAAGAACCTTTACCGTACTTGAAATGAGCTGCGCCTCCTGTGCAATCAGCGCCGAGAGCATGGTCAGTGCGCAGGAAGGGGTGATCAGTGCTTCCGTTAACTTTGCATCGTCTTCACTTATGGTAGAATACCTTCCCAAAGTAACAGGCCCCGAAGAATTCAAAAAGGCATTGCAGTCGATTGGATACGACCTGGCTATTGAACCTGGTTCAGCCGGCGAGCCTTCGGTTGATGATATACATGAAAAGAAATACAGGCAGCTTAAAAAACGGACTGCCGGTGCCATTATCCTTTCAATCCCTGTGGTCATAATAGGTATGTTCTTCATGAACATGCCCTACGCAAACGAGCTGATGTGGCTGCTTTCAACTCCTGTCATCCTCCTCTTCGGGAAGGATTTTTATATAAACGCATGGAAGCAGGCAAAGCATCGTACAGCCAACATGGATACCCTGGTGGCTCTCAGTACCGGTGTGGCATACCTCTACAGTGTATTTAACACCCTGTTCCCACAGGTTTGGCACAACCTTGGACTGCATCCTCACGTTTATTTCGAAGCTGCTGCTGTTATTATCGCTTTCATCCTCCTGGGCAGGCTCCTCGAGGAAAAAGCAAAAGGCAACACTTCTACTGCCATTAAAAAACTGATGGGACTTCAGCCAAAGATGGTAACCGTGGTAAAGGAAAACGGCACCCAAATGCAGGTCCCTGTTGAAAAGGTGGTAAAGGGCGATATAATCATTGTCAGGCCCGGCGATAAAATTGCTGTCGATGGTACAGTTACATCCGGCAATTCATATGTTGACGAAAGTATGCTCAGCGGTGAACCTGTCCCGGTACTAAAAAAGGAAGATGAAAAAGTTTTTGCAGGCACCATCAATCAAAAAGGCAGTTTTCAGTTCAGGGCAGAAAAGGTAGGGGCTGAAACCATGCTGTCGCAGATCATCCGTATGGTGCAGGAAGCCCAGGGCAGCAAGGCGCCTGTGCAGAAGCTTGTTGATAAAATCGCAGGGATATTCGTACCTGTGGTCATAGCTATTGCTGTAACTGCCTTCTTTGTCTGGATGATTTTTGGCGGGGATAATAGTTTCACCCACGGACTGCTTTCACTGATCACCGTACTGGTAATTGCGTGTCCGTGTGCGCTCGGACTGGCTACCCCAACCGCCATTATGGTAGGCGTTGGCAAAGGAGCTGAAGCCGGCATACTGATAAAGGATGCTGAAAGCCTGGAGCTTGCAAAGAAGGTAAATGCAGTTGTGCTCGATAAAACGGGTACTGTCACAGAAGGCAGGCCTGTTGTAACCGATGTGGAATGGGTCTCATCGGATGTGCGGGTAAAAGAAATCCTTGCAAGCCTGGAAAAACAATCGGAGCATCCGCTTGCCGAAGCTGTAGTTCAGCACCTTGGTAACCTGAAGGAGGTTCAGGTAACGAATTTTGAAAGCATTACAGGAAAAGGTGCAAAAGCCTCATATGAGAATGAAATTTATCTTGTGGGGAACAGAAAACTCCTTGACGAATCAGGTGTGGAAATTCCACAGCAGCTGGTGCAAAAGGCTAACCTGTGGAGCCAGAAATCCAAAACCGTAATTTGGTTTGCCGACAGCAAAAAAGCATTAGCCGTAATTGCCATTGCCGACAAGGTGAAGGAAACATCAGTTGAGGCAGTGAAGAGCCTGCAGGATTCTGGCATTGAAGTATACATGCTGACAGGCGACAATGAATCAACGGCCAAAGCCATTGCCTCCCAGACCGGCATTAAGCATTATAAAGCAGAAGTGTTACCTGCCGGTAAGGCTGAATTCGTAAAAAAACTTCAGGCTGAAGGGAAAAAGGTTGCCATGGCTGGTGACGGCATCAACGACAGTACCGCGCTGGCTCAGGCCGATGTGAGCATTGCTATGGGAAAGGGAAGCGATATTGCCATGGATGTAGCCAGGATGACAATCATTTCATCTGATTTAAATAAAATACCCGCTGCTATCAGGCTTTCGAAGCAAACTGTGCGGACCATCAGGCAAAACCTGTTCTGGGCTTTTATCTACAACCTGATAGGTATTCCAATTGCGGCAGGAATTTTGTACCCTGTCAATGGATTTTTGCTGAACCCCATGATTGCAGGGGCTGCAATGGCCCTCAGCAGTGTAAGTGTAGTCAGCAACAGCCTGAGGTTGAAATGGAAAAAATAATAGGCAGGCCCCCGTTTCATAGACCTTTAACACCTCAATGACTTTAATTACTGAATAGCCTACGGCCTTCCACCGTTATAAAAAAGTGATAACCCTTAAGAACTCAATTACTGATTTTAATATTACGATAGAATGAAAACCCACACACAAAATACACACGGATTAAAAATTCTAACACTGTTTTTAGGAATTACGGTAGCTTTTACCCTTCCCAAAACCGTTCAGGGGCAGGATAACAACTCCCGGTTCTCCATTAGAAACATTTTTGGTTTATCATCTCCTGTTTCCGATACCATATTCGTAAATGAATATATGGAACTGAAGGATGCGGATACATGGGCAGAAGAATTATCAGCCTTTTACAAAAACCGCGGCTTTACAACAGTCTGGACCGATGATAGGGGGCAACTGAACCGCCTGGGAAATGAACTCCGCTCAAAACTGGAATCAGCCCGGGAAGATGGCCTGCCTGATCAGGACACCAGGCTGCAGTACATAGACAATGCCCTTACAGGTATTAAAAGGCTTTCTTCCCGTAATAATTCCTTTCCCGGAATGGTTTCCGAACTGGATGTATTCCTTACACGTGCATATTTCGACTATGCTTCCGCATTGTCAACCGGCTTGATCGACCCTGCAAAGCTGGATGTAATCTGGACCATCCTTCCGGAAGAAACCGATCTTCCGGCACACCTTGAGCAGGCTGCAGCCGGCGGTTCCATAGCCAGATCGCTGGAACAGCTTAAGCCTGAGCATAAACAATATGAACTCTTGAATAATGCTTACCTGGAACTGATGGAAGCTGAGGGTAACGGAGGCTGGCCCCTTCCCGGTTTTCATGACATGGTTTCTGAAAATGATTCAGCAGCATATGTCAGCCGTCTTAAGAAATACCTGCATGCCACAGGTGACCTGGGTGATGACGATCCGGAATACATTCAGTCACCAATATTCGACAATAAACTTACAGAAGCCGTAAAAAGCTTTCAATCGAGGCATGGGCTCAACCCTGATGGCATACCAGGTAAAAATACCCAGGCTTTTATGAATATTCCCTTAAGCGACAGGCTGAGCCAGATCAGGCTGAACCTCGAAAGGATCAGGTGGCTACCTGATGATTTTGGCGAGAACCACATCATCATCAACATCCCTGACTTCTCATTCGTATATCAGCGTGAGGGTGAAGTGATACAGGAAATGAACGTTGTTGTAGGGCAAAATGAAAATTATACCCCTGTACTGGAGGATACCCTTTCTACAATCATTTTCAATCCCACCTGGAATGTTCCCAACAGCATTGCCACAGAAGAAATCTTTCCCAAAATGCTTGAAGATTTCGCTTTTATGGAAAAAAACAGGTACTCTGTATTGCGCGATTCCTATGTAAGCGAGGATACCATTGACATACACAGCTTCGACTGGTCGGAGGTTTCACGCGACAGTTTTCCTTTCTTTATCATACAACACCCGGGAGAATTAAACTCTTTGGGAAGGATCCAGTTTATGCTTCAAAACCAATACAGCATTTACCTGCACGACACCCCTGCCGATCATTTGTTTGACCGCGAGCAACGAGATTTCAGCCATGGCTGCGTAAGGCTTGAGCAGCCCGAAGAACTGGCCCTTACCTTGCTGCAGGACCAGCTCCCAAACGACACCATTATGAAATATATGTCTGAAGATGAAAAGAAGATTATCAGGCTGGAAGAAAAAATCCCTGTCCACCTCATATACCAGACTGCCTGGGTGGATGAAGGGAACATGCTTCATTTCAGGGACGATATATACGGGTTCGATGAGATCACCCTTGAACAGATGCAAAAACTTCACCCGGAAATTACAGCTTATAAACGGGCTAAAAAGCAACGTGCAGCAGAGTAAAGTGGCATGATAGTTGAGTTGCAGGGGTAGCTTTTAAACAAAACATTTTTAATGTCCCAAACATCAAAAGTAATATGATTAAAACACTTAAACTTTACATGCTGGCACTACTTGTCCCGGCAACCATTTATACCAAAGCATCTGAAGCATATCCAAAGGAAAATGCCGCACTTCTATTGAATGAACTTTCCTTAAGTGAAAACCCTTCCCTTCCTTCTGAAGAAGCATTTTTACTTGCATTAAGGGGAATGGAAACGTTGAAAAAACAACCGGGGCTGATCAGGAAAGAAATCCTGACTGTGATTGATTTCAGCCTGCCGTCGACTGAAAAACGGATGTGGATCATCGACCTGGAAAATAAAAAGGTGCTGTTCAACGACTATGTTGCCCACGGCAGGAATTCGGGCGATGCCAAAGCCGGATTGTTTTCAAATACATCAGGTTCTTACCAGAGCTCCATAGGCTTTTACGTAACAGGCGACACCTACCAGGGAAAACACGGGCTTTCACTTTACCTCGATGGCATGGACAGGGAATTTAATGGCAATGCCCGCAGCCGTGCCATTGTAATGCATGGTGCAGACTACGTGAGCCCTGGCTTTATCACCCAAACCGGCCGCCTTGGCCGAAGCCTGGGCTGTCCTGCGGTTTCGGTTGATATTCATGAAAAAGTCATTGATGCCATACAGGGTGGCAGCGCCATGTTTATCTATTTTCCCGACCCCACTTTTCTTGAAAAATCGGAGATTCTGAACCCACCTGCTATTTGATTTCGATTCCACGGGAAGACTACTTAAAGTTCCACCGGGCGGGGTTCAGGGGGTCGTTTAAATTATCAAAGACGGCATATCCTACAAGACACACGACCCCTCCCATCCTCCCTGAAGGGGAGAAGTAAGACTCTCTTTAGCAACGCCTTCCCTTATTAGCACCGGCCAGAAGTCCCCCGTCGGGGGATTTAGGGGGTCGTTTGAATTATCAAAAACGGCATATCTAACAAGACACACGACCCCTGCCATACTCCCCGAAAGGGAAGAGTAATACGCTATTTAGCAATGCCTTCCGTTGATAGCACCACCCAAAAGTTCCCCTTCGGGGGATTCAGGTGGCCGTGTTTCATTGTAGCTGCATTTATATACCCCACGTAATATCTTTCCATTTATATTCCTGTTTCAGGCATCGACACTATTTACCCGCGATCTTTCTACCTTATTTCAGCCTGAAATTGAAATAATTGCCCCTGATCCAAACATTTCTGTTAATAAATGAGTTTAACAGGTATCAATGAAACTGGAACAAATGGAACATAAGAAAAAATCAGCAGGGGAAAAAGCAGCAGAATACGTCGAAGACGGAATGGTTGTCGGACTGGGCACCGGTTCTACGGCTTACTACCTCATTAAGAAACTGGGCGCGCGTGTGGCTGATGGGTTGTTCATCAAGGCCGTGATGACATCCAATGCCACTGAAAAACTTGCAGGCGGACTAAACATTCCCCTCCTTTCGGTTGATGAGGTGAATGGAATCGACCTGATGATCGACGGAGTGGATGAAATCGACAATAACTTCAATGCAATCAAGGGAGGCGGAGGCGCCCTCTTTCGCGAAAAACTGGTTGCCCGCCTTGCGCGAAGGATTATCTGGATACTCGATGATTCCAAACTGGTTGATACAATTGGTAAATTTCCGCTGCCTGTTGAAATCCTTCAGTTTGGTCATACCCACACCATCAAAAAGCTCAAAAAGGATGGATTCAATCCGCAATTAAGAACTTCAGATGAGGGCATATATGTCACCGACAACGGAAATTATATTGCCGACCTTCATTTGCAGCAGCCGGTTGATATCCAAAGCCTTGACGCAAGGTTAAAAAGCATTGTGGGAGTAATTGAAACAGGATTGTTCCTGAATAAAGGCGAAAGGATGATCATCGGCACCGACAAAAAGCCGCGCGAAGTCGTAAATAAAGGCAAATAAAATCTTATTCAGCACAACAATATAAACTTAACAGCTATGGAATACCGCATAGAAAAAGACACCATGGGCGAAGTCCGGGTACCTGCCGATAAATACTGGGGGGCACAAACGGAAAGGTCGAGGAACAACTTCAAAATAGGTCCTGCAGGCTCCATGCCCATCGAAATCATCAGGGGCTTTGCCATCCAGAAAAAGGCTGCCGCAATGGCTAATTTTGAACTGGGTGTGCTGGATGAAAAGAAAAAAGACCTTATAGCGGCTGTATGCGATGAAATCACTGAAGGAAAACTCGACGACCAGTTCCCGCTGGTGATCTGGCAAACCGGCTCAGGCACACAGAGCAACATGAATGTGAACGAAGTAATTGCCCACCGTGCCCATGTGCTGGCCGGAAATAAACTGGGCGATGGCGGGAAAACCATACACCCCAACGACGATGTCAATAAGTCGCAGTCATCGAACGACACCTACCCCACCGCCATGCACATTGCCTGCTATAAAATGGTGAAGGAAGTGACAATCCCCGGGGTTGAGAAACTGCGTGACACATTGCATCAAAAGGCGCAGGAATTTCAGGAGGTCATAAAAATAGGGAGGACACACCTGATGGATGCCACTCCCCTCACCCTCGGTCAGGAATTCTCGGGCTATGTGGCACAGCTCAGTCACGGCCTGAAAGCATTGAACAACACCCTCAGTCATCTTTCAGAACTTGCACTTGGAGGCACTGCCGTAGGCACCGGACTGAATGCACCCGGAGGGTACGATGTCCTTGTAGCCAAAAAAATTGCAGGACTCACAGGCCTGCCCTTTGTAACCGCCCCGAATAAATTTGAAGCGCTGGCCTCACATGATGCGCTGGTTGAAACCCACGGCGCACTGAAACAACTGGCCGTTTCGCTCAATAAAATAGCCAACGACATACGGCTGATGGCTTCCGGACCACGGTCGGGCATTGCCGAACTGATATTACCGGCCAATGAACCCGGCTCATCCATCATGCCGGGGAAGGTCAATCCCACCCAAAGCGAAGCCCTTACCATGGTATGCGCACAGGTTATGGGAAATGATGTTACAATAACCATAGGCGGCACACAGGGCCATTTCGAGCTGAATGTATTTAAACCGGTAATGGCAGCGGCTTTCCTCCAGAGCGCACGTCTGCTGGGCGAGGCATGCATCTCATTTGAAGAACATTGCGCCCGCGGAATTGAGCCCAACATGCCGGTGATTGAAAAGCTGCTCAACAATTCGCTCATGCTTGTTACAGCCCTGAATCCGAAAATAGGCTACTACAAGGCCGCCGAAATAGCCCAGACCGCGCACCGCAACGGCACTACCCTGAAGGAGGAAGCCGTCCGCCTGGGCTACCTCACCGCAGAACAGTACGATGAATGGGTCAGGCCCCAGGATATGACCGGGACAGAAAAATAACACTCTCCCCACCTTCTGTAAGACTACCTTAGCAACCCAGCCTGGCATTATTGCTTCAATGATGTCATGCTATATTTTTGTTCGTACCATGGCCATATTAAATTCGTAGTTAATTCGAAGTAAACTCGGAGTTAATTCGTAGTATATTCGATAATTCACGAATTAACTACGATTAAAGTACGAATTAAACACGAATGAAGTAACAATAATATAAGGCTTTGGAATTATCAAGGCAGGAACCAGGGAAGGTGATGCTAAGGAGGCAGTACTTCCTCCAGGAGCTTATAGAAGCAAGCGTACTTCAGTTAGCTGGTTTCCAGAATTTGCCACAAAGACAAAAGGCACAAAGGAACACGAATTACGGACTACTTTCAGGTGCCGGCTTTTCTTAGTGAATTCTTTGTGCCTTATATTCTTAGTGGCAGATTTTTTTTCTTTTTAACGACAACATGTATTTGGGACGATGCCAACAGGAGGAAAAGGAGGTGACTGGTGTTAAATGATTTTATTATTTACCGGAATAATGACCGTGCAATTAACTTCTCTTTTTTTCCCATGTATTGTACAAATATTTTGAAAAGATAAATTGTAACTGAAATTCAGTTGCTGATAGTGTCAAAAAAAGCTACTTTCAGATTAGCTCTGTATTAACCCCACCTGTCACTTTTTCATTTCCTTAACTGTAGTGGATAAGCTTTTCGTTTTGCCGGAATGGTTACCTTTGAAATTAATTTTTAAATTGCGAATGGAACTTGAAATACTTACCTGCAAAGACAGGATTTATTCATATCTGGGACTTAACCCGGCTCTGCAGATCTATTGCATAGGCGACCTCGATAATTTCTTCTTTCCCTATACAACCTGGTATGGGCTTTATAATGAAGGCCACCTAAAGTCGCTGGCATTGCTTTACAGCGGGATGGACATCCCTACCCTGCTGCTTTTTCAGGAAGAGGACAACAGCTTTGGCAGGGAACTGCTGCACCTTCTGAAACCTTCTCTTCCTTCCAGGTTCTATGCACACATGAGTCCGGGCCTTATGCAAGTATTGGGCAGGGAAAACATCCTGGAGTATTACGGGATGAACCTGAAGATGACCCTGAAAAAGCTTCCTGCTGAAATCAATGATTCAAATATCAGGCGGTTGTCACCTCAGGATATGGACACTGTTACAGCATTCTACAAGACGGCATATCCTCATAACTGGTTCGATAAACGGATGCTGGAAACAGGGAAATATTTTGGATATTTCATGGGTGAGAGCCTGGCAGGAGTTGCTGGCGTGCATGTTTATTCCGCACAATACAGGGTGGCTGCATTAGGAAACATTGCAGTACTTCCAGCCTTGCGGGGGCGGCAGACCGGTTTCAAACTGACTTCCGTGCTTTGTAATGACCTGGTGCAAACCACAGATACAATCGGACTGAATGTGATGTCGGACAACGCTGCTGCCATCCATCTTTATCAAAAGGCAGGATTTGAAGTCACAGGCCGTTATGAAGAATGTTTCATGCGACTGAAATGAAACCTTCAGTCCCAAACATATGCTTCAGCTTTCATGCTAAAGTATCCGAAAACACAGACAGCATGAATTTCGTTATTTTCAGTAACCTTATATTATAGCTGATGACGAAGAAACTTATAATCCTGGGGTATATTCTGACTTTTTTACCGGCAATAAATTTCCTGTCGGCACAGGGGCTTACATTCACCTATGAACCCGTTCCCGCCAACAGCGGATTCAAAATGGAGGGTTACTGGGTATGGGGAGGGTCTATGATAAAAGTTGATTCGGTGTACCACCTTTTCGCATCCAGGTGGCCAAAGGAAGCGGCTTTTCCCGATGGTTACCGTAACCGTTCAGAGATTGTGCGTGCCACTTCTGCCAGTCCGCTTGGGCCGTTCAGATTTGAAGAAGTGGTGATTGGTGAACGTGACAGCAGTTTCTGGGATTCCAACATGGCCCATAATCCTACGATACATAAAATTGGAGATGAATATGTGCTCTTTTACATCGGCAGTGATTTTACAACACTGCTTCCGGGTTCACAGCAATTGCTCCGCAGGATAGGCTATGCACGTTCTAAATCGGTTTATGGTCCGTGGGAACGGATTGCCAATCCTGTTATTGACATAGAATCAAACAATCCTGCCCTGCTGGTTGAAAACCACAGGGTTTTGCTCCTTTACAGGGATGAGAAACTGCAGACATTTATAGCCGCGGCTGATACTTATCATGGGCCTTATGCTGTTGTAAACAAAAATGTTTGGCCTGACATGAAGATTGAAGACTTTTATCTTTTTAAGTCCAGGGAAGGCTATCATTTCATTTGTGAAGACAATGTTGGCGGTATCAGCGGGCATGTGCGGTGGGGCGTCCACCTGTTTTCTGATAACGGAATCAACAACTGGCTGGAATATTCCCCTGTCGTAGTTTACGACCATGATATTGCAGCAGAAAAAGACAGCATCATCCATTGTGTACGAAGGGAGCGGCCACAGCTGTTTATTGAAGATCATACAATCACTTACCTGCTTACGTCCGTTTTCGACGGAACGGATTCGTGGTGCCAGCCTGTAAAGCTAAAACATCCCCTGAAGCTGGATTAAAGACCCGCAATCAACAAACATTTCTTCAAACATTTGCTGCATTCCCCTGTTTACTTTTGTTGAACTTCAAGCAACACAGAATGAAAGAAAAAAGCGAAAAGTACATCTGGTGGCACAAGGAGATTATCTACCAGATATACCCCCGTTCGTTTCAGGACAGCAATGGCGATGGCATAGGCGATTTGCAGGGTATCATCAGGCGCCTCGACCACCTGAAGTGGCTTGGCATAGGGGCGGTATGGATATCCCCTGTATATCCCTCTCCCATGGCCGATTTTGGGTATGATATATCGGATTACACGGATATCCATCCCATGTTTGGTACGATGGATGATTTTGACAGGCTGGTCAGGGAAGTCCACAAGAGGAACATGAAACTGATCATGGACCTTGTTCCCAACCACAGTTCCGACCAGCATCCATGGTTTATTGAGTCGCGGTCATCGCGTGACAATCCCAAACGCGACTGGTATATATGGAAAGACGCTGCCCCGAATGGCGGATGCCCCAACAACTGGTTAAGTGCTTTCGGGGGGCCGGCATGGGAATGGGATGAAACAACTCAGCAGTATTATTATCATGCCTTCCTGAAGGAGCAACCTGATTTGAACTGGAGGAACCCTGAAGTACAGGAAGCCATGTTCGGTGTAATGCGCTTCTGGCTCGACCGTGGTGTTGATGGATTCCGGATTGATGTAATGTGGCATATGATAAAGGACGACCAGTTCAGGGATAATCCGCCCAATCCTGAGTACCAGCCGCACATGAACACCTATGAACAGGTGCTGCCTGTGTATTCAACCGACCAGCCGGAGGTGCATGGCATCATCCGTAAGATGCGGAAGGTGCTTGACTCATACGATGAGCGAATGATGATTGGTGAAATTTATCTGCCTGTTTCAAAGCTGATGCATTATTACGGGGCAGACAACAAGGGGGCAAACCTTCCCTTCAATTTCCAGCTACTGACACGCCCGTGGGATGCACAGCAGATTGCCGCTGCCATTGATGAGTATGAAGGAGCACTTCCTTCGGAAGGATGGCCCAACTGGGTATTGGGCAATCATGACCAGCCTCGTATTGCCAGCAGGGTGGGATTACAGCAGGCAATGGTGGCTGCGGTAATGCTGCTTACCTTGCGCGGCACGCCAACCATCTATTACGGAGAAGAAATCGGCATGAGGGATGTGCCCATTCCCTATGATAAGATTCAGGACCCGCAGGGATTGAATTTGCCAGGAAAGAATCTGAGCCGGGATCCTGCACGTACCCCCATGCAGTGGAGTAACGACCGCAATGCAGGTTTCTCATATGCCGAACCCTGGCTTCCGGTAAATAAAAATTATGAGCGTGAAAACGTCCAGGCCCAAAAACATGATCCGCATTCAATGCTTTCCCTCTACAAGAGGTTAATCAGGTTGCGCCAGAACGAACCTTCTCTGATTGCAGGAAATTATGCCCCGGTATATTCCGACAGGCAGATGCTATCGTATTCCAGGAAGGCAGAAGGCGAAGACGAATTTATAATTGTTTTGAACCTTAGTCATCGCCCATGCTATTTCAACCCACAGAATATCCGTTTCCATGGCAAAGTTGAACTTTCCACTTCACCCGATCTGGAAGGCCAGGAGGTAGAAAATAACTTCAGCATTGGTGGCGACGAAGCAATTGTGATCAGGGTTGACAAAATTCAGGATTAATATTTTCAGTTTACACTTATTGAACCCCAGGAATTTAAAGTACATCAGCAATGACAGAATACAGCCCTATAATCAAAGGCCCTGAGGGCTGCACTTTCAGGGTGTGGGCACCGGAAAAGGAAAAGATGACACTTCACGTTGTTCATCCTGAAGAAAGGATGATTGAAATGCAGAAGGACGGCCAGGGCTACTTTTCAGTGACAGCAGCCGGCACTGGTCCCGGAACCCGGTATTTTTACAAACCCGGGGATGATGCCAGCCTTCCTGACCCGGGCTCACAATTTCAGCCGGAAGGTGTGCACGGTCCATCAGAAATCATTGACCACAACAGTTTTCAGTGGACAGACAATGACTGGAAAGGCATTCCGTTTGGTGAACTCATACTCTATGAGCTGCACGTTGGTACGTTTACGCCTGAAGGTACATTTGAAGCCATCATTCCAAGGCTTGAAAACCTTAAGGATACCGGGTTCAATGCCATTGAACTGATGCCTGTCACACAATTTCCGGGTACCCGGAACTGGGGCTATGACAGGGTTTTTCCCTATGCAGTCCAGAACAGTTACGGCGGACCGGAAGGGCTCAGGAAACTGGTGGATGCCTGTCACGCCCATGGAATTGCTGTTTTCCTTGATGTGATATATAACCACATGGGACCGGAAGGGAACTATTTCTCACGCTTTGGACCATGGTTTACCGCCTGGTATAAAACACCCTGGGGAGAAGCCATTAATTTCGACAGGGCATGGTCGGATGGTGTCAGGGAATATTATGCCAATAACCCGGTATTCTGGTTTGAGAAGTATCACATCGACGGACTGAGGCTGGATGCCATACATGAAGTATATGACTCGGGGGCAGTGCATTTCTGGGAACTGATGCATGAAAAGATACGTGAAGCAGAACAGAGGCTGGGAAGGTTGTTCTATACAATTGCCGAAAGCGACCTCAACAGTCCGAGGGTACTGGCACCGGCTGAAACAGGAGGATTTGGGTTTACGGCACAATGGCTCGACGATTTTCACCATGCAATTTATGTTTTACTCGACAGCACCGGCCGGAAGTTCTATGAAGATTTCGGAAGCATGGAACAGCTTGCTAAAGCTTATAATGATGGATATGTTCACAGCGGCGATTTTGTAAAATTCAGGAAGAGGAAACATGGAAAATCATCGGCCGGGATTCCGGGAAACAGGTTTGTTGTCTTTATCCAGAACCATGATATTGTAGGTAACAGGGCAATGGCGGAACGGCTGAGTATATTGGTAAATTTTAAGCAGTTAAAGCTTGCAGCAGCTGCAGTGCTGCTTTCACCCTATGTGCCTATGTTGTTTATGGGTGAAGAATACGGGGAAACAAATCCTTTCTTTTATTTCATCAGCCATTCAGACAAGGATTTAATCGAGGCTGTCAGACAGGGCCGCAAAAAGGAATTTGAAGGCTTTAACTTCGAAGGCGATCCCCCTGACCCGCAGGATGAAAAAATATTCAACGGCTCGAAACTGCAGTGGAACCTGAGACATGAAGGGAAGCATGCAATCCTCTTAAGCTGGCATAAAAAACTGATTGAGATCAGAAAGTCGAATCCCATCCTGCAGAACTTCAGTAAAAATGATATACGGGTTGCAGCTTTGGAGCAGTCGGGAATATCCATTTTGCGTAAGAACAGGGAAGATACCGTGCACCTTGTTTGTTTTCTGAATTTTTCAAAGGAACCAGTAAGTTTCACCCTTCCCCTGCTTGATCTCTCGTGGGAAAAGATTCTTGATTCGGGTGAACAACAGTGGAAAGAATCAAAGGACGGACAGGCCAGGGAACATTCTCAAGGGGGCAAATCACAGGAAAAAGTGGTTGTTAATGCACATGATGTGGTTGTTTATTCCACAACAGTTGCTGATGATTGATTTCCATCTGAATTATAGTTGCTTATTATAAAGGATTTCATTAACTTCCTAAAGATATTTTCACAGCATGAAAACTAAATGAAATACTTTATGAAAAAGCTGATTTTTATTTGTTTGCCTTTATTCCTCCTTTCATGTGTCCGTCAGTTACCGGAAGCTGTTCCCACTTACACAATAGAGCAGTTTTATGGAAATACAAGAATTGGCGGCGGTTTCTTTTCACCCGATGAAACTAAGTTGCTTGTCAGCAGTGATGAATCAGGAATCTTCAATGTATATGAGATAGATATTTCTTCCGGAGTCAAGAAACAGATTACCAGTTCGGGAGAAGAGTCATTCTTTGCAGTTGGATATGTACCTTCAACAGGTGAGATTCTATACAGTGCGGATAAAGGCGGGGATGAAAACAACCATCTTTTTCTATTGGATGAAAATGGAGAAACCACAGACCTGACTCCCGGAGAGGAAGAGAAAGCCCAGTTTGCAGGGTGGAACAAGGAAAAGACGCATTTATATTATCTTTCAAACAAACGGGATCCCCGTTATTTTGATCTTTATAAAATGGCTTCTGCAGACTGGCAGGAAAATATGATCTATCAGAACGATGACGGTATGCAGGTAGCAGGATTATCAGATGATGAAAAAACACTTGCACTTGTGATGCCGGTTACTACCAGCAGCAACCAGCTTTTTCTGAGAAACACTTCTACAGGTGAAACAGTTGAAATATCTCAACCCGAACAGCCGGGTGAATATAGCGCATCAGGATTCAGCAACGATGGAAGCAGATTTTATTATACAACCAATGCTGAAAAAGAGTTTACTTATCTCGTGGAATATGATATTGCTTCCAAATCCAGGAAAACAGTTTTTGAAACCAATTGGGATGTTGTGTACAGTTCTCTCAGTGAGAATGAAAAGTACAGAGTCATCCTTGTAAATGAAGATGGTAAAAACCAGGTTATACTTTTAGATAACAGCACAGGGCAGAAAGTTGATTTTCCGGGCATACCCGATGCTGATGTGCTTGCAATTGAGATTTCCGACACTGAACGGAACATGCGGCTGACGGTAGGAAGCTCAAAAGCGCCTTCCAATATTTATGTATATAATTTTGAGTCGAAGGAGCTAAAGAAACTTACTGATACCCTGAATCCGGAAATAAATCCTGCACATCTTGTATCGGCAGAAGTAATCAGGTATCCTTCATTTGACGGAAGAGAAATTCCTTCAATATATTACAAGCCATTAAATGCATCAGCCCAAAACAAGGTCCCTGCCCTGGTATGGGTGCATGGAGGCCCGGGTGGACAATCAAGGACAGGTTATTCGTCCCTTATCCAGTTCCTGGTAAATAACGGATATGCGGTGCTTGCTGTAAACAACAGGGGCAGCAGTGGTTATGGTAAAACCTTTTACAAGATGGATGACAGGGATCATGGCGGCGGCGACCTGCAGGATTGCATCTGGGGGAAAAACTGGCTGCAGGAGCAGAATTACATCGATGCAGATAAAATCGGAATTATAGGTGGAAGCTATGGCGGGTATATGACCATGGCGGCCATGGCATTTGAACCAGATGAGTTTAAGGTGGGTGTTAACATCTTTGGAGTTACCAACTGGCTCCGCACCCTTAAATCAATTCCACCCTATTGGGAGGCGGAGAGAAAGGCATTGTATGACGAGTTGGGTGATCCCTATACTGATGATTCCGTAAGACTTTACAAGATTTCTCCACTTTTCCATGCCCACCAGGTCAAAAACCCTGTGATGGTATTACAGGGAGCAAATGATCCCAGGGTGTTACAGGTGGAATCGGATGAAATAGTAGAGGCAATGAAGGAGAATAATGTTCCCGTGGAATATATTGTATTTCCCGATGAAGGGCACGGCTTTATGAAAAAAGCAAATGAGATCAGGGGCTATGGCCAGATTCTGACTTTCCTTGATACATACCTGAAATAGGTTTTTAATAACTGATATAAAAATTGAATCCTGACCTGATGATTAAAAAAGGGTCAGGATTTTTTTTGTTAAAAACCTATCGGAGGCATAAACTTCTATTTCATTAACAAACATTACTTTTGATGATTCAATCAGATGTAACATGAACTGGACAAAAAAGCAGATCTCCATACTTGCCATTGTGGCCATCACCTCCTTTATGGGAACTTTTCTCATTTCATCAGTGAACATTGCCCTTCCTTCCATTGAAAAAAGCTTCGGACTGGATGCAGTAAAACTGAGCTGGGTGATTACCGCCTTCCTGCTTGCCACCGCAATGTTTTTATTACCCGTAGGCCGCTGGGGCGACCTCACCGGAATCAGGAGGATATTTAAGACAGGGGTAGTTATTTTCACCTTCGCTTCGCTCATCTGCGGGTTTGCAGTTTCGGGTACCTGGCTCATCATTTTCAGGTTCATACAGGGAATTGGCGCAGCATTCACAAGTACAACAGGAGCAGCCATCCTGGTTTCGGCATTTCTGCCCCGGCACAGGGGCAGGGTGCTTGGTTTTTCTGTGTCGGCTGTGTACCTTGGCCTGGCATTTGGCCCTTTCGCAGGAGGCTTTTTGACGCAATATTTCGGATGGAGGTCTATATTTTTCATTGCATCGGCATTTGGATTGATTACCACTGCTGTTGCATTTCTATTCCTGGGCAAGGACCAGGTAAAGGAGGGTGCTGAGAAGAAAATGGATTTAAAGGGAACCATCTTTTATATGGTCGGGCTGGTACTTCTTGTTTATGGATCATCGCAGATTCCTGCACTCCCGGGATGGCTTATGATGGGGATTGGAGCCATTTCCCTTATTGTATTCTGGCAGATTGAAAACCGCTCGGCCAGGCCTGTGCTGGAAACAAAGCTGTTCACTCGCAACCGCCTGTTTGCCTTTTCAAACCTGGCAGCTTTAATCAATTATAGTGCTACCTTTGCCATCGTATTTCTGCTGAGCCTGTATCTTCAGAAGATTCAGGGCATGTCGCCAAGGTATGCAGGATCAGTTCTTGTAGCACAGCCAGCAATGATGGCGCTTTTTTCGCCTGTTGCAGGAAGGTTATCCGACCGCATCCAGCCACGGTATCTGGCCACAATTGGTATGACCATGTGCACCATCGGGTTGTTTGCATTTGCTTTTCTTACCGAAAGCACTCCTGTCTGGATGATCCTATGCATCCTTGTATGGGTTGGCCTTGGTTTCGCCTTTTTTTCCTCCCCGAACATGAACACCATCATGAGTTCAGTAAGTAAAAACCAACTGGGACTTGCATCAGGATCAGCAGCTACCATGAGGGTGGTAGGGCAAATCACAAGTATGACGGTAGCCACCCTTTTCTTTGCAGGGTTTATAGGAAATCAGGCCATTGAGACAGTACCTGGCCATCTTTTCCTTAAAGCAATGAAGTGGGCATTTATCAGCTTTTCAATGCTGGGCACAGTGGGTATATATTTCTCGTACAATCGTGGCAGGATTCAGAGAGAGGTATAGAAGTTTCAATCACTTAGGTTTTTATTTATGTAAGTTCCATCAGAAATTTTGTTTTCTTTACGCACAAATTGAATATCAGCATGTTTATTTCTTTCCTTAAACAAAACTGACCATTTATGATAGCTACACATGCAGAACAAGTTAAATCCCCTCTCCAACTCATAAGTTATGTCATTCTTGTTATCCTGTTATTCCTGATTACTTTTTCCGTATCAGCCCAGTCAGATTCTCTTGTACAGGCACAGGATCCGGAGAATAAGGTTCTTCTGCAGGAATTCAGCAGGCGGCTTGCTGAAATTGAACAGAAACGGCTTGCAGATTCCATTAGAAAAACAGTGCTTGAACAGCAGATTATCTCCTTAAAAACCACCGATAATATTCAAAAGGAAGAACTTCAACGACAATTGAGGGATATCGCGTCGCGGGAACAACAGCTGGCCGCTGAAAGAAAAGCCCGTATTGATGCCTTGCGGAAAACGGTTACCGGCTCTCCTGTGGTAGGACCATTAAAAGATACCTTATTTTATGTTTATACCAGGATAGGATCTTTAACACCTGATGAACGTGCTGACAACATTTCCCGTAAAATATATCTTTTGTTCAAGGATGATCTGCTGAAAACAGATTCCATTGAGATCGGACAGTCAGAACATACCCTTGATATCATGTATGGCGATATGATTATCATGAGTGTATCTGAAACAGATGCTTTATGGTATAACATGGAGGCAGGTGAACTGGCAGATACATATAAAGCAGCCATTCTTCATTCACTCACGGAAGCACGGAAAAACACCAGTTTTACACGACTTCTGGCAAGAATAGGACTGGTTTTGCTGGTTCTGTTAATCGCGTGGTTTCTAATCAGGCTGATTGGGAAAGGGTATCATCTGTCACTCAGGTACATCATCAGTAACCAAACAAGGTGGCTTAAGAACCTTGCCTACAAGGACTACACATTTCTTTCGGCCGAGCAGGAACTTAAAGGTATATTTTTCCTGCTGAAAGTAATCCGGTGGTTCACCTATGCCCTGCTCGTTTATATTACATTACCAATTATATTCAGCATTTTCCCTTTTACAAGAGGCTGGGCTGATGATCTGTTTAACCTGATATGGTCGCCGTTTAAAGGCGTGTTCATCTCTGTATGGGATTATATTCCCAATCTTTTTACCATCCTGGTAATTTTGGTCGTGATGAAGTATTTTATCAAATTTGTTCAATACATATTTTCAGAGATTGAAGCAGAGAAACTCCGGATTTCAGGTTTTCATGCTGACTGGGCTATGCCAACCTACAGCATCGTTCGGTTTTTACTTTATGCATTTATGTTTGTCATGATCTTCCCATATCTTCCAGGATCCGACTCAGATATTTTTAAGGGAGTTTCTGTTTTTATTGGAATTTTGTTTTCGCTGGGGTCTTCTTCAGCCATTGCCAACATGGTAGCTGGCCTGGTGATTACATATATGCGTCCATTTAAAATTAATGACCGCATCAAGATAGGCGAGATCACAGGTGATGTTATAGAAAAGACGCTGCTGGTAACCAGGCTTCGGACCATAAAGAATGAGATTATAACCATACCTAATTCTACAATTCTAACTGGCAATACAACAAATTACAGCACTTATTCCGGCGATATGGGTTTGATAATTCACACAACCGTTACCATTGGTTACGATGTCCCCTGGAGAGACACGCATCAGGCACTCATCGATGCAGCAATAAAAACAGAATTGATTCAATCTGAGCCAAAACCATTTGTACTGCAAACAGCATTGGAAGATTTTTATGTTGCATACCAGATAAATGCCTATACTAAAAGTCCGGAAAAGCAGGCTGTTATTTACTCCTCCCTGCATCAGAACATACAGGATATTTGCAATGAAAGGGGAATTGAAATTCTTTCTCCGCATTACCGGGCAGCACGTGATGGAAACCACAGTACCATTCCCTCGGGATACCTTCCGGTCGATTACCGTGCTCCCGAGTTTAATATAACCATCAACAGGGAAAAAAAGGATACTTCAAATGGTGGAATTATTGAGCAGCATGATTTAGTGAAGGAATATTAACAGATAGAACAATAATGTTCAAAGTATAAAAAGCCCCGCCAGTTGCGGGGCTATTTTGTATTATAAAGCAGTTGCTTCTTTTTTATTTAGTTGCGGGCCTGCTGCAACAAGAGCTTTACCCTCATCATTGTCAGTATATTTAGTGAAGTTTTTTATAAAGCGGCTTCCAAGGTCACAGGCTTTTTCTTCCCATTGTTTTGGATCGGTATATGTATCACGCGGATCAAGAATATTAGGATCAACATCGTGAAGGGCAACAGGTACTCTCAGGTTAAATACCGGAATGATTTTGGTTTCAGCTTTTTCAATAGAACCATCCAGGATGGCATCGATAATGGCACGGGTATCTTTAATAGAGATACGTTTCCCTGTACCGTTCCATCCTGTATTAACAAGATAAGCTTCAGCACCGTGTTCTTCCATTTTTTTCACAAGTTCTTCACCATATTTAGTAGGATGCAGTGAAAGGAAAGCAGCTCCGAAACATGCTGAGAAAGTTGGCTGAGGAGTTGTAACACCCCTTTCAGTACCTGCGAGTTTAGCAGTAAAACCGGAAAGGAAATGGTACTTAGTCTGTTCAGGTGTTAGCTTAGAAACGGGTGGCATAACACCAAAAGCATCGGCAGTGAGGAATATAACCTTACTGGCATGACCTGCTTTTGAAACAGGTTTTACGATGTTTTCAATGTGGTATATCGGGTAAGATACGCGCGTATTTTGTGTAACAGAACCATCACTGAAGTCAATTTTTCCGTTTTCATCAACTGTCACATTTTCAAGTAATGCATCCCTTTTAATGGCATGATAGATATCAGGTTCTGCTTCCGGGTCGAGATTGATTGTTTTGGCATAGCAGCCGCCTTCGAAATTAAAGATACCATCATCATCCCACCCATGTTCATCATCACCTATAAGCTTGCGCTTCGGATCTGTTGAGAGGGTGGTTTTACCGGTTCCTGATAAACCAAAGAAAATAGCCACATCCCCTTTTTCACCAACGTTGGCAGAACAATGCATGGAAGCCATTCCCTGCAGTGGCAGGTAGTAATTCATCATGGCAAACATTCCTTTTTTCATTTCACCGCCATACCATGAGCCACCAATAACCTGCATTCTTTCTGTCAGATTGAATACGGTAAAGACTTCAGAGTTCAATCCATGTTCTTTCCATTTGTCATTAACTACTTTTGAACCATTCATTACTACGAAATCGGGTTCTCCGTATTTTTCAAGTTCTTCTTCTGTAGGCCTTAAAAACATATTTTTGACAAAATGCGCCTGCCATGCAACCTCCATGATGAAACGTACTTTCAGACGAGAGTTCTCGTTTGCACCCAGGAAGGTATCCATTACAAAAAGCCTTTTACCTGAAAGCTGTTTAGTAACAAGCTTCTTTAAATCTGCCCATACTTCAGGAGTAGTGGGTTTATTGTCATTTGGAGATTCAGGGGTTGTCCACCAGATGGTATCACGTGTAGTATCATCTTTGACAATAAACTTATCTTTTGGTGAACGCCCGGTAAAAACACCGGTCATAACATTCACAGCATCAAGTTCTGTCAGCTGCCCTTTCTCAAAGCCTTCCAGGTCAGGACGCATTTCTTCCCTGAAAAGCTCTTCATACGAAGGGTTGTAAAGAATTTCCGGGACATGAAGTATCCCGTACTCTGATAAATCTAATTTTCTCATAACTACTTAACAATTAACTTTATAAACTGATATTCCTTTTCCTAACGATTATTACAAATTTAACTTTTATTTATAACTGAAAAAGGTTGCCTCATTTTATAACAGTTAATTAAACAAAATCTTAACAATAATAGAAGGATTTTATCTCACATTAATAAGCATAAAAAAAGAGGCTAATGCCTCCTTTTCTATTATGGTTTAAGATTATGATCGCGGATGAAACTGATGGATTGTACTTTTCAGATACTCCCTGTCAAGATGGGTATATATTTCAGTAGTAAGAATGGATTCATGCCCAAGCATTTCCTGAACTGCCCTTAAATCAGCTCCCCCATTAATAAGATGAGTGGCAAAAGAATGCCTGAATGTATGCGGACTGATTTTTTTATCGAGACTAATTCTTTCAGCCAGATTTTTAATTATTGTAAATACCATTACACGGCTCAGCTTTTTGCCTCTCCTGTTAAGGAAGAGTATATTCTGGTTATCTTTCTGGATTCTTAAATTCTGACGATAACCATCAACATATTTTTCAATTTCCTCAACAGCCCTGCTGCTTACAGGTACCAGCCTTTCCTTGTCAGCTTTACCTTCAACTTTAAGATATCCCTGCAAAAAGAAGAGGTTGGTCATCTTCAGGTTTACCAATTCTGAAACCCGCAGCCCACAACTATACAGCGTTTCAAGCATAGCTTTATTACGTTGCCCTTCAGCCTTTTCAAGGTCGACTGCTTCAATAAGTGAATCAATTTCTTCCATCGATAAAATATCAGGCAGTTTACGCCCAATCTTAGGAGATTCAAGTAAAGCTGTTGGATCGCTTGATATTTTTCCTTCGATCAACAGATACTTATAAAAAGATTTGATACCGGAAATAGTACGTGCCTGTGTTCGTGGACTTACACCGCGTTCATTCAGCCACTCTACAAACTTCTTCAGATGCTGAAGCTTAACTTTATCAGGACCTGTTTTTTTGAAGTTGTTTGCCAAAAATTCAGTTAGTTTGTTGATGTCGTTGATATAGGCTGCAATAGAATTCGACGACAAGGATTTTTCCAGCTTCAGGTAATTTTCATACCCTTTTTTACTTTCCTCCCATTTCATAATCTTATTTTTTTCTTAAATCAGTTGATTTAAATACTTTTGATAAAGAAACCCGGGCTTTTTCGACAATTATGATGTTTATTACGTTTTACTTACCATAAAGTTACTATAAAATAAATTAAAAAAAAAATAAGATGAAAATATTGATAATCAATGGACCAAATTTAAATCTTCTTGGAAAAAGAGAGCAAAATATTTATGGTTCTGAAACCTTTGAACGTTATCTGGAAAAACTGAAAAAACAATTCTCCGACGTTTCTTTTGATTATTATCAGTCGAATATTGAAGGGGAATTGGTGAGCAAACTGCACGAAGAAGGTTTTTCTGCCGATGGAATCATTCTGAATGCAGGTGCCTATACACATACTTCTGTTGCTTTAAGAGATGCTGTTGCAGGAATCAGTACTCCGGTAGTGGAAGTTCATATTTCCAATACCCTTACCAGGGAAGATTTCAGGCATAAGTCACTGATAGGTCCCGTATGCAAAGGCTGCATTATGGGTTTTGGACTAAACTCATATACACTGGCAGTATTAAGTTTTACAACTGTGGTTTAAACTATATAATGGCACTATGGGTTTAACTGTAAGCTATTGATAAATATTAGAGCATCTTGATTATGAGACATACAAAAATTGTGGCAACCTTATCCGACATAAATTCTGAACCTTCCTTTATCAGGATGTTGTTTGAATCAGGGATGAATGTGGCACGCTTAAATACTGCTCACCTCACGCTCGAAAAAACAAAAAAAGTGATCGATAACATCCGGAAAGTATCTGAGAAAATAGCCATACTTATCGATACAAAAGGCCCGGAAATCAGAACCTGCAGCATGCAAAATGAAATATTCGTAACTGAAGGCCAGGAGGTTCGATTTTCCTATAAACAAGATCCCACTCAACTTATAGACGTTTGCGTTAACCATTCAGCATTTGTATCCGATCTAACGCCTGGAAACAGAATCTTAATAGACGATGGAGAAATTGCAGCCACTGTTAAATCAAAGCATCCTGAATATCTTATCTGCATCATCGAAAACAGCGGGATCATTAAAAACAACAAAAGTGTAAATGTACCGGGGGTGGTTACCAATCTTCCTGCATTATCGGAAAGGGATAGAGCTTTTATAAAATTTGCTGCTGAAAACGGAGTTGATTTTATTGCACATTCTTTTGTCAGGAGCAAAGAGGATGTATTTGAAGTGCAGGCATTGCTTGACAGCTACAACAGCAAAATTAAAATCATCTCCAAAATCGAGAATCTCGACGGAGTGGAGAATATAGATGAAATCCTGGAACACTCTTACGGCATCATGGTTGCCCGTGGTGACCTGGGAATAGAAATCCCACCGGAGAAGATTCCCATCGTCCAGCGGAATCTTATCAGAAAATCGATCATGCATAAAAAAACAGTTATTGTTGCAACTCAAATGCTGCATAGCATGATTAAAAATCCACGGCCTACACGAGCAGAAGTAAATGATGTAGCGAGCGCAGTTTATTCGTATGCCGATGCAGTAATGTTAAGTGGCGAAACCGCAATTGGAAAATATCCGGTGGAAGCTGTCAGAACAATGGCACGAATTGCTATGGAAGTAGAGCAGGATCATGATAAAGGCCAGGAAAAAATCTCGCCCCCCATACGTAACGAGATACCGGCTTATCTTGCACAATCAGCCATTCGATCTGCAGGTGATTTGAATCCCAAAGCTATTGTTACCTCCACAACATCGGGGAAAACTGCCCGATATCTGGCATCTTACAGGCCAGATATCCCTATTTTTGCCATCTGTCACTCTAAGCAGGTTGTCCGCGAACTTGCACTTTCATATGGTGTAGTGCCATCATACGGGCCCTTTAAACGGGACAGGTTGCAGATACAGAAGGCAGCTATCCAGTCATTGCTTGAGGATAAAACCTTCCAGCTTGAGGATCTTGTGATATATGTAGGAGGAAGGTTCGGTAAAGAGGGTGAAGCATCTTATATGGATATCTCCACCGCCCTTAAGATGTTTAAATCCACTTCCCAGCAACACAATGACCAGGAGGATGATGCTACCTGAAATCAATTACCTCAATGTCCTTGTACTCTTTTGGATTAAAGCTAAAGTATGAATCAGGCAATGTACCGCCGGTATCTATTTTTTTAACCTCTATCCCGTATATATTGCCATCGGTTCCGTGAAGCAGTGCAGAGTGGATCATCTTATTTTCACTGCCGACGGAAAGAAGAATTTTTGAAACTTCATACTCTTCAGAATCGGGGAAAAGTTCTATCTGATGGTATTTTTTACCTTCCAGTGTTTTATCACCCGTATATTTTGCACTAAATCCCTTCTCATAAATTGTAAAAACGGATGAAGGATCCATTAATTCGCTTCCACCATCCTCGATATCCGAAACAGTTACCTGATTGCCATCTTCCATGTAATTCCATATGGTTTCACCATCTGAAAATACTTTCACACCGATATCGGGTAAATCCACCCTGTACTTCTGGCCTTTCAGCTGAATTGAGCCTTCATTCGTTTCACTGATATCCATATCTTTATTTTCCATCGTAAAAACAAACTGGGCAGAAATGGTTTCGTAGGAACGCGTTTTTTTACTTACCTCATCCAGGATTTGTTTTGCTTTTGGGTCCTGCTGAGCAACTGCGGCGATGGTGCAAACCATCATACATCCAAGTATAAATATGTTCTTCATTTAAATATTGTTGTTTAAAATCATTATTACTGAACAGCCTTCCTCTGCAGCTACTGCTGAAAGAAATTTAGTTGAAGCTATTCAATAACTGTTCCAAAGTATATTCATCCTGAATCAGTACCTGGCGAGCCTTGCTCCCTTCACTGGGACCTACCACGCCTGCTGCTTCAAGCTGATCCATGATTCGGCCGGCACGGTTGTATCCGATAGAAAATTTCCGTTGAATCATGGAAGTAGATCCCATCTGATTTACCACCACAACCCGTGCTGCATCATCGAACAGTTCATCACGGTTGTTCAGGTCCACATCACCGGGACCAGGCTCATCATCACCAACATATTCAGGCAACAAAAATGCTGAAGGATAACCCCGCTGTTCTGAAATATACGAACAAAGCAGCTCCACTTCGGGTGTATCTATAAACGCACATTGAACGCGTGTCATATTGCTTCCCGATGAAATCAGCATGTCACCCTTGCCAATGAGCTGGTTTGCACCGGGAGTGTCCAGAATGGTCCTTGAGTCAATCATGGAAGCTACCTTGAAGGCAATACGTGCAGGGAAATTGGCTTTTATTACACCAGTAATGATATTGGTTGACGGACGTTGTGTAGCAATAATCATGTGGATACCCACCGCCCTTGCCAGCTGGGCAATTCGGGCTATCGGGAGTTCTATCTCCTTTCCGGCGGTCATAATTAGGTCGGCAAATTCATCTATCACAACCACAATATAGGGCATAAACCTGTGTCCTTTTTCAGGGTTCAGCCTGCGGCTTACAAACTTTTTATTGTATTCCTTTACATTTCTTGCATGGGCCCTTTTCAGCAGGTTGTACCTGTCGTCCATTTCCACATTCAGTGAGTTCAGTGTGTATTTCACCTTCTGAATGTCGGTAATAACCGGCTCATCTTCATTGGGTAATTTAGCCAGGTAATGTTTTTCAAGAACTGAATAAAGGTTCAGCTCCACCTTCTTGGGATCGATGAAAACAAATTTCAGCTGCGAGGGGTGCTTTTTATAAAGCAGCGATGTAATGATAACATTTATCCCTACTGATTTACCCTGACCGGTTGCGCCTGCCACAAGAATATGGGGCATCTTGGCAAGGTCAAAGATATAGGTTTCATTGGAAATTGTTTTTCCCAGGGCTATAGGCAAATCAGCAGTTGATTCATGAAACTTTTTCGAACTTAAGATGGAACGCATGGAAACAACTTCAGGGTTCTGATTTGGCACTTCAATACCAATCGTTCCGCGACCGGGAATGGGTGCAATAATCCGGATCCCCAACGCCGAAAGGCTGAGGGCAATGTCGTCTTCAAGGTTCTTGATCTTGGCAATCCTGATGCCAGGTGCAGGAACAATTTCATATAAGGTAATTGTCGGACCAATAGTAGCCCTGATCTTGGTTATTTCAATCTTGTAATGCCTCAGCGTTTCTACAATCTTATTTTTATTGGCTATCAGTTCCTCATTACTTACTTCAGCATTCCCTGAATGATGATCCTCCAGCAGTTCAAGAGTTGGAAACCTGAAACCCGACAGTTCAAGGGTTGGATCATACTCCTCCATCCCATCAACCGGGATTTCTTCTTCGCCCTCTTCCTCTTCCTTTTTATGGTGTACCATCAACTCAAGCCCTGCAGGCTCCTCTTCTTCTTCAACCTCATGCTGTTCCGGTACCTTGTTGATCTCAATATGCTCTTCTTCTTCTCCATCGGGTTCAAAAATCGCCTGTATTACACCATCTTCCTCAATAACTTTTGAAATGGAATTATCACCAACGATAACTTCTTCCTCTTCAGAACCGGTAACCGGCTCAAACGCAACCTTTATCTTTTCTTTTCGTGTGAACAGGCTCTTTACAAGCAGAAAAGCCTTTTCATATCTCACTACAAGGAAAGATAATGCTGAAATAAACAGCAATAAGATCAGCCCGGGTTTACCAATTAATGAACTGAACCAGTTACTTAATATAAATCCATATTGCCCGCCGGGGTAGATAAATGAAGCTGCGCTTGTTTTGGGGAAGGCAAAACCTGTTGCAATCGAAATCCAGATGATCAAAACCACACTGATGACCACGCTTCTTCTGTATTTCACAAGATTATATCCCATGATTTTAAATCCGCTGATAAAAAGCAGGTACACAAAAATAAAGGATGCAAAACCAAAGCCCCTGTTCATGATGACTTCTGCCAGATAAGCACCAGTTTTTCCCGCAATGTTTCCTACCTTGATTTCCGATTCCAGAACAAGCTGCCTCCATGGCAGACCAAGTTTACTCTGGTCGGCTGCACCATAAAATAAAAAGGATAAAAATGCCAGAAGTAAATATGCTGAGACAAGCAAAACAAAAATGCCAAAAACCAACCTGAATTTTTCATTTTTATAAAACGGAACGGATGATGCTTTCTTCTTCTGCTTTGATTGCCCGGTTTTTGTAGTTTTCAATGCCATTTTTGATTTGGTTCTTTAATCAGTTGCAAATCTAACGAAAAAAATAAGGAGACCCGTGTGCAATTCTTCCAAAAAAAATTATTGTCTAATTATGATAAAGTTCAACTAAATTGAAAAACTTACTTCCAGATTATCAGTTGCCCGTCAAATTTTGTTTCACTTTTAAAAGGTTGTATTTTAACCTGATAAGAAAGAAAAATGCTGACTTAATCACATTTCTTTATTTACCATATTTTTCTATGTTTGTTGCGGTTCAAATTAAATCATATGAAAAAACTGGCAGTAGTGGCACTGGGTGGAAATGCCCTTCTTCGCGATAATGAGGAAGGTACAATAGAACAGCAGGAGTTAAATGCAACTGAAACTCTTGAAAACCTGGTGTTTCTTATAAATGAAGGTTACGAACTGGTTATTACACATGGAAATGGCCCACAGGTTGGTAACATCCTGATGAGAAATGATGCAGGAGAAAAAATGTATCACATTGCACCTATGCCTCTCGATATTTGTGTTGCTGACTCCCAGGGTGGCATTGGCTACATGATTGAACGGATGCTTCGCAATGTATTGAAAAAACATGGGATCCGGAAAAATGTAATTACAATGGTTACCCTGGTGGAAGTCGATCAGCATGATCCGGCTTTTAACAACCCTTCCAAACGAATCGGCAAGACATACAGCAAGGAAGAGGCCGACAGACTTTCCAATGAAAAAGGATGGATATTTAAATCTTCAGCGAAGAGTATTGATGGATACAGGAGGGTTGTGCCTTCGCCATTGCCAAAAGAGATCATCAACAGGGAAACAATCGAACTGCTGGTGAATAACGGTAATATTGTGATCGCTGCTGGTGGTGGAGGCATACCGGTATATTATGACGAGGAAGGAAATGTGCGGACAATAGATGCGGTGATTGATAAGGACAGAGCCTCTGGATTACTGGCTAAAAATATTGGTGCCGATGAACTATATATTCTGACTGATGTCTCTTTCATCTATAAAGACTTTGGAAAGCCGACACAGGAAAAACTTGAATTTTTAAACTATGCGGATACAGTAAAATACCTTGAAGCAGGTACATTTGCGGAAGGCACTATGGAACCTAAAATAAGGGCCTGCCTGGAGTTTATTGAAAGCGGCGGAAAAAAAAGCGTCATTACTGAGGCAAAAAAACTGGAGGATAAATCCTTCGGCTCCAAAATTACAATGGAATATGATTAATCAGTTAAACTTAACAATAACAACAAAAATATGGCTTATAGCTTAAAAAACAGGCACTTTTTGAAGCTGCTCGATTTCACCCCCCAGGAAATAAAATTTCTGCTCGATTTATCAGAATCGCTTAAAAAAGCAAAATATGCCGGCACTGAACAGCAGATGCTCAAAGGCAAAAATATCGCGCTGATTTTTGAAAAGGCATCCACCCGTACAAGATGTGCATTTGAGGTGGCGGCCTTCGACCAGGGGGCACATGTAACCTACCTGGGCCCTTCAGGCTCACAGATTGGAAGCAAGGAAACCATGAAGGATACAGCCCGTGTACTGGGACGTATGTACGATGGAATTCAGTACAGAGGCTACGGACAGGAAATCGTTGAAGAACTTGCCCGCTATGCCGGAGTTCCAGTTTGGAATGGCCTTACCGACGAATTTCATCCCACCCAAATCCTTGCAGATTTCCTGACCATGAAGGAACATTCAGATAAACCTATATCGCAGATCAAGTTCTGTTACCTTGGCGACGCAAGAAACAACATGGGAAACTCGCTGATGGCTGGAGCAGCCAAAATGGGAATGGATTTCAGGGCAGCAGCACCTGCGCAATGCCAGCCTTCATCTGAACTTCAAAAACAATGCAGGGAGGTTGGCAAAGGAACAGGGGCAAAAATCCTGATTACAGACAAAGTGGAAGAAGCTGTTAAAGATTGCGATTTTCTGTATACCGATGTCTGGGTATCGATGGGTGAACCTGCAGAAGTGTGGGCTGAACGGATCGAATTGCTCAGTCCTTACCAGGTTAACCAGCAGGTAATGGATCTGACCGGTAACCCTGAAGTGAAATTCCTGCACTGTCTGCCGGCCTTCCACAACCGTGACACAAAAGTTGGAGAAGATATTTACAAAAAATTTGGCCTTGAAGCTATGGAAGTAACTGAAGAAGTATTTGAAAGCAAGGCCTCAGTTGTATTTAACCAGGCTGAAAACAGGCTTCATACCATAAAAGCAGTAATGGTTGCTACTTTAGCCTGAGAAGTAAGCAGCTTAATTCAAAACTAAATGCAATGAATCCATCCGGTCAGAGGGAAAGTTATTACTCCTGCCCTCCCCTTCACCGGATGGTTTTTTTTGTTCTGACGGATCTACAAAGGCATCATCTTGCTGGCCCTGCTCATGGCTTCCAGGTTTTCAGGCGGTGTCAGGACAGTGATTTCACATCCTGCAGAAAGAACAAACCTTTCAGACTGATGCTGCTCTGCAAGTTGAAGACTAAGCTTGTATACCTCTTCCTTTGTAGCATCCTGCACAACAACAGGGTTGATGTTTCCTGCAAGGATAACTTTTTCGCCTACAACCGATCTGGCATGTGAAAGATCAACCTGCCAGTCGAGGTCCAGGATATCGATGTTCATTCCGTTATAGGACGAAAGCAGATGGCTAGTGTCGCCGCAGATATGCAGTTTTACCTTACCCCCAAGGCTATGGATGTAGTCAATGATCTCATGATGCCTTTCCCTGACATACATGTTATAGGTATCTGTATCGATCTGTGAACAAACTGCATCGCCCATGCCTATGATTTCACACCCGGCTTCAATCTGTGCCTTCGCAAAGTCTTTGGCAGTAATCATGCATTTGTCCATCAGCCTGTTTGCAAAATCGGGATCCATCATCAGCTGCATCATCATATTCTGCACACCGGCAAGGTCACATGCCTCGGCCAAAGGGCCTTCAATCCATCCGATGATGGGAATGTTGCCCCCGGTCTTTTTAGAGAGGAGTTCGCCAGCCTTTATACGGTCGAGCGTACGTTCAGCTTTATATATATCAGGATTTTGCAGTTGTATAACATCCTCCATCGACTGCACCACGTTGTTAAGGCAACGGGGGACACCATTGGGAATATATTTTATATCTGCCCCAAAAGCACTTGTTTCGCGATAGGGATCAGAAATCAGCCCCAGCATATCGAGCCCAAAATCATCCATGCACCGGAGGTTTGCTTCTACAAGTACTTTATAGTCTGAGGCAAATTCTCCGTAGGTGCGGCCAATGTGACGGGCTGCAAAATACATCAGGATCGGCCTGAAAAATGTCTTTCCCGGCAAGGCTCCACTTTGCCCCAGATGATGAAATTGTTCGGTTTTTGTCATAGTGTTGATCATTTGATTTTATTACATACTTTTTTACAGGACCAGAAAAGCTCTAAATTACACCAAAAATTTCTTCTAATCAACAGTTTTGGCAGATGATCAAACTGTTAAGCCCTTTGAAATCAGTTGGAATTTCTGATCTGAACGAAAAGCTTCTCAATTTCTGCAACAAGCCTGGCATGGCTTCCCGAAAAATGATTCATGAAAACCACAACGATGATATCTTTGCCTCCACCCTGCTTTATATACCCTGAATAGCACCTGATCCGCATCATCGATCCGCTTTTCACCTGCAGTGAGTTGTCCGGAAAATTGCCTGCATTGAATGATTGAAGCGTACCGTTTCCGGCCGACGGAAGTAAAGTATGAAATGCAGGATAGGAACTCCCAGGCCTTCTCATATACCGTAAAACCGAGGCTATGAATCCGGGAGTTACAGCATTAAAGTGCGACAACCCGCTGCCATCTTCCATAAAAAGATTTTGCGTATTAAAGCCTTTCTCCTTCCAATGATCAGATATGATCTGCAATCCTGCACTTCTGCTTCCAATACCTGTTTTTTCTGCAGCAACCTGTTTCACAAGGTGTTCTGCAAAAAGGTTCACGCTTTCAACGTTCAACACCTTTACAATTTCCCGCAGTGGAGGGGATTCAAAGGAATAAAGCTGGCTGAACTGTTGTGCCGGAACTTTATCAAATACGATTTGCCCGGTTAAAAATACCCCGTTTTTCGAGAGGGAATTCAGGAATTCGCGGGCAAGCAGACTCTCAGGAAAAGGGTTGGAGGCTTTAATCGTAAACGATTTCCGGTTCCTGGGAATCGTACCCCTGATCACCCTTTTGTTATCTTCCGGACTCCCAAAAATGTAAGCCAGATCACGATTGATATCTGAAGAAAGCACCTCACTTTTCCATTCCAGTCCTTCTACAAACGGATGCATTGAAGTAATTTCAGCTGGCTTTCCCGCTTCGCCCGGCGATCTGAAACCGATGCGGAACATGTTGTCATAAACTGTAAGGGCACTGGATCCGGCTCCGTAATAATTGCCCATATCTTCCCATATCCATGTAGTAGGGATTTTTTCGTTGTCATAGAGAGAACCATCAAGAATAAGGTTTCCCTCAATCCGGTTTATTCCGGCAGACTTAATTCTCTGTGCCCAGATTTCCAGGAAGTGCGGAAAAAAATAATGATCCCTGAAATACTCAGATCCCAGGGCAGGATCACCTCCACCTATAACCACAAGATTGCCTTTTAAAATGCCATTTTCGATTCTCCCTGTATAGCCGATCCTTGTCCGGAACCGGTATTCAGGCCCCAGGACCTCAAGAGCTGCAGCCGATGTCACAAGTTTGAGAACAGAAGCAGGGATCATCCTTTTATCGCTGTTCAATTCATATAAAACCTTTCCTGATTCCAATTCTGATATATGGATACCAGTCTGGGCACTTTTATATTCAGGCAGTTCAAGCATTTGTCTGACAACCCTTTCATATCCCGGCTGGCCATTCAGGTTGCCAAAGTGGAAAAAAAAGAAAATAAACACAAGCTCAAGTGCCTTCATATTCCCTACATTTATAGTTCAAAAATAACAGAAAGTTGGATTTATAAAAGTAACTAAATGCTCAGAACTATTATTCTTGTGGGAACCGGAGGTTTTATCGGAAGCGTAATGCGGTACCTGGTCCAGTATTATATGGAGAAATCCCTCACCAGTACATTTCCGTGGGGAACGCTCATCGCGAATATAGCCGGAAGCTTTTTAATAGGAACCGTGTTCGCACTTGCCGACAAAGGCAACCTGATGACCCCTGAATGGAGGATTTTTCTCACCGTTGGAATCTGTGGAGGCTTTACCACCTTTTCAGCATTCTCATATAATAATTTCATGATGCTGAAAGAACAAGTATACGGACCGCTTTTACTGAATGTAGGGGGAAACGTAATTTTGGGTTTACTTGCCGTATATGCAGGCGTAATTTTTATAAGGTTATTCATTTAATTGCATCAAAATGAAAATAGAAGGAAGGGCCGGCATGCTAAAAATTTATGTAGGTGAAACCGATAAAGTACATGGACGGCCATTATATGAAGAAATTGTTTTTGAAGCCCGTAAGGCAGGTATGGCGGGAGCCACTGCTTATAAAGGAGCTATGTCTTTTGGAGCCAGCCACTCCATTCATACAATGAAAATCTTTGCTCTCTCGGGAGATCTGCCTGTTATCATCGAAATCATCGACAGCATGGAAAAACTTGATGAGTTTTCCGCCCGCATAAATGAATTGATGGACACCGGTAAAAAGGGTGGACTTGTAATTCTGCAGGAAGCTGTGGTTTTAAGGTATGTAGAAGGAGAAAAGTACAGGGAGTAGCGGTCACAATCCTCTCCATAAAGCTCATAATTTTATAGTCATGAGTTATACACCAGGCTTTATCGAGCTTTCAGTTTTACGTTTATCAAAGTATTGAACAATTTATTCCTTCGTCATCTTTGACAACCTCTCACTCAATTTGTCACGCTGGGTGAACGTATTTCTTGTTTAATGTTTCAATACAATTTTTAATTTTAACTATTACCTCTCCTATATCTCTTTCTATTTCTTCATTTTTAAAACGAATAATTTTGTAACCTAACGATTCCAAACGATTTTTTCTTTCTTCGTCTTCTTTTTTCCGTTGAAGGTGTATTGGGCCATCAACCTCAACAATCAATTTTATGGATAAAGCAACAAAGTCCGGAATATATATGTCAATTATATGTTGCCTTCTAAATTTCACCCCCAGCTTTTTATTTCTCAGGCAGTCCCAAAGTAATTTCTCTGCCGGGGTCATCCTAGCTGTAAGGTTTTCCCTTTTATCTTCATATGTATAATAAAAACGATTATTTGCGGTAACCCACTTAGGATTGAATTCACGATGATTGATCATTTTTTAACTTATTTACCTGCAACGACCCCCTAAATCCCCCTAAGGGGGACTTCAAGACGCTCTGAAGCAGGTTTCATATCCATAATCAAGGCTCTACCATTGTTATCTGCTCCACTTAACATGCAGTGAACTCTTACCCCTCTCCTTTGGAGAGGCTGGGAGAAGTCGTGGTGGTTCTGAGAGATCATGTAGTTTTATTTCATTCTATTGTTTCTTATGGCTCCGAAAAGTGTCTGGAATTCTATCCGGCGCGTCATTTAGTTCATCCTGTGCAATTAATGAAAATAGTAATTTAAATTCGCTGTTTTTAAGCCTGATATACAATGGTCTTGTGTATTCAGCAAACTCATTGTCATAATATCCACCAAAAACTGAAGTATCTAAATAAATTCTTTGTTTCACAAGTCAAATTTACAAAAAATACTCTTTAAATTCATTTAGAACAGGCAACTAGCTTAATGCACTAAACCTCAAACTAAATCAACCCTTACCTCTCACTGGCTACTGTTGAACCTTCAAACTCTTTAAAAAATTTAAACCTCCCCATTATACATCAAGTCTCCGACAACATGAACAACATGAACAAAAAAAACAACATAAACCATATTCAGGGCACGTTTCCGCGAAACAATGAACAACAAACTAAAAACCACTAACAACAATACAATAGATATCCCGCAGATAAGTTAAACCTATGTGAAATACCTTTATACTGTATTAGACTTACCCTAAGGAAACAGAACATTTTTCCTATCTTTGGACTGCATTTGGCAAGTCAGTTCAACAAGCTGATTTTCTGAGAAAAACAAATGGAAGTCAAACAATAAAAAAAACAGTTTACCATGTTAATTAGCGACATTAAAGCAAGAGAAATCCTGGATTCACGCGGTAATCCTACAATTGAAGTGGAAGTTCTTCTCGAAAGCGGTGCGTTTGGGCGTGCTGCCGTACCATCAGGCGCTTCTACCGGCGAAAATGAAGCACTTGAGCTGCGCGACGGCGACAAAAGCCGTTACCTGGGCAAAGGTGTATTGAAAGCCGTCGACAATGTGAACGATATCATAGCCAAAGAACTGATTGGCATGGACGGAACAGACCAGGTTGCCATCGACAGCAAACTGATTGAAATGGATTGCACAAAAACTAAATCGAACCTTGGTGCCAATGCCATGCTTGGTGTTTCACTGGCCTGTGCAAAAGCTGCCGCCGAATTTGCCGGACTGCCCCTCTACCGTTACATCGGAGGTGCTAACGCAAAAACACTTCCTGTACCTATGATGAACATCATTAACGGAGGTTCACACTCTGATGCACCTATTGCCTTCCAGGAATTCATGATCAGGCCTATTGGCGCTACTTCATTCCGCGAAGGTTTACGTATGGGTGCCGAAGTTTTCCACTCACTCAAAAAAGTGCTCCACGACCGTGGCCTCAGCACTGCCGTAGGTGATGAAGGTGGTTTCGCTCCTGCACTCGATGGTACCGAAGACGCACTGAACAGCATCATTGATGCAATTAAAAAAGCAGGTTACAAACCCGGCCGTGCAGAAGACGGCGGAGATGTTTCAATAGCCCTGGATTGTGCTGCTTCTGAATTTTACAAAAACGGCATCTACGACTACTCTAAATTCGAAGGAGAAACCGGCGCCAAACGTACACGGGAAGAACAGGTGGCTTTCCTTGCCGGGCTGGTTGAAAAATATCCAATCGATTCTATCGAAGATGGTTGCCATGAAGGTGACTGGGACGGATGGGTACAACTAAACGCTGCCATCGGTCACAAATGTCAGCTTGTTGGTGACGACCTGTTTGTTACCAACGTTGAATACCTGAAAAAAGGAATTGAACTGGGTGCAGCAAATTCAATCCTGATTAAGGTTAACCAGATTGGTACACTTACAGAAACGCTTGATGCTATTGAAATGGCACACCGGGCAGGTTATACTTCAGTTACTTCTCACCGTTCAGGTGAAACCGAAGATTCAACAATCGCCGACATTGCCGTAGCTACCAACAGCGGACAGATCAAAACAGGCTCATTGAGCCGTTCAGACCGTATGGCAAAATACAACCAGTTGCTCCGTATTGAAGAGGAACTCGGTGAAAGTGCAATTTACGGGTACAAAAAGATTTACAGAAAATAAGGAATATTTGCAGATATCATTAAAAAGCTGCCTGTTGATACAGGCAGCTTTTTTTATGAGAAAAATTTCAGATGAATATCCAGTCTCTTATGTAATAGTCATTCGAAAGCAGGCTTATTTTATTAATCACGACCCCTCCCATCCTCCCCGAAGGGGAGGGGTAAGATGCTCTTTTGCAGTGCCCTACTAAACTTGCACGGTCCTGAAGTTCCGCCTTGCGGGATTTAGGGGGTCGTTTTTAATATAATTTTTCATATGGCTATAATACTTTTTACTGAGAGACTTGTGTCCTGATACTATAAATCCTGATACCCATGTTGGTAAAACTATTTGGAATGATTAAAACATAAATGTATAGGAGTACTAAATGCAGATTAAAGTCATATTAAACTCATTGTTGATTCAGTTTAAACTCAATGTAAATTCAATAATAATTGAGTTTACATTGAATTAATATTGAATTTGTATTGAATTTACATTGAATTTAGTATAGCCCAAACCATAGTTTGATCCTTAAAACCTTTCTGCTTGTATTATAGTATCTCTATTTTACTTCCATGAAGTTTTGATAGTCTTATGTAATTATCTTTAGAAATCAGTCTTAATTTGTGGATAATGACCCCTCCCATCCTTCCGCCAGTTGGCGGAGAGGGTTAAGAGTAGTTAAACTGCCCAAAACTTGCACGGTCCTTAAATCCCCCCTCGGGTGATTTAGGGGGTCGTGTCTCTGCACAACACATCCTGCTCCTAATATTACTCTTTTTCGGGCTACCGCCGTGTTTACTGAGGGACTTGTGTCTAACCGTCTTGATACAATATTTCTAATTTTATATAATATACAAAACTCACAACCAGAAGTTGAAACTGGGGTAAAACAAAAGTGCCCCGAAGGCATAAAACCTCCGGGGCATCTGTATGATTCATAAAAAAACTATTCTTCAGAAGAATCCATTTCGTCGATCACCCTGATTTTATTTTTCAAAAATTCAATTTTCTCTTTAGTCTGCTCGATTTTCTGTCTCACATCCTCGATGAGGGATTCAGCATTTTTCGACTTGGCAAAGAAGCCGATGTTGTTGTCAAGAAGCACAAGGTCGCTTTCGAGTTGCTTCAGCTTTGTCATATACTTATCACGCTCCAGGCGCATCTTGTTCTGTCCCCTTGATGATTCAGAGAATGAAACCATCTTGGTTCTGAACTTTAACATGTTCCTGTTCGATTCATCCATGTTCAGGTCATCAAACAGTTTATTGATGGCGGTCCTGAACCTTCTTTGCACCTCATCCTTCTTCTTCATGGGCACATGGCCTATTTCAGTCCATCTGCGCTGAAGGTCCTTTAGCAGTTCAAAGTTTTTACCGACATCGCCCGTTGATTTGAAATTCTCAACTTCCTCAATCAACTGTTCCTTCAATTTCAGATTATCGACCTGTTCAGTATCGATGCTTGAGAAATGCTCCGATTTTTTATCGAAGAAATAGTCACAGGCCTGCCTGAACCTTTTCCACAGAATATCTGAATGTTTACGCGGAACCGGGCCTATTTCCTTCCACTGTTTCTGAATATTGATCAGATCCTGCGTTGCTTTGCGCCAGTCGGTGCTATCCTTCAGTGCTTCGGCCTGTACGCAGAGATCGAGTTTCATCTGCAGATTGGTTTGCTGCAATTCCTTATTTTTCGAATAAAACTCACGTTTGGTATCAAAAAATTTATCGCAGGCTTCCCTGAACCTGGTGTATATTTTATTATTATCCTTGCGCGGGGCAAATCCGATGGTACGCCATATCTTCTGCAGGTTTACCACTTCTTTCGATTTTTCACCCCAGTCCTTGTGGTTGTCAATCTCCATTTCATTGATTTCTTCCACCTGCTCGCAAAGGGCCTTTTTAGCTTCGTAATTTTTCTTCTGTTCCGATTTGCGGTTTTCGAAATAATCCTGGTGTTTTTTATTTATTTTGGCCGTAGCAGCCTTAAACCTGTCCCAGATATCATCTTTGTTCTCGCGCGGAACAGGTCCTGCTTCCCGCCATCTGTCGTGAAGTTTCTGAAGTTGGTTGAATGCCTTAATGGTATTTGATTCAAGCAACAATTCTTCAGCCTGTTCACAAAGCTTGATTTTAATCTCCAGGTTTTTCTTTAAATCCAGATCCCGTAATTCCTGGTTTATTTTAATATAGTCGTAGAAGCTTTCAACATGGAAGTGGTATGTATCCCACAGGTCTTTCATTTTAGTCTGGGGCACCGGGCCAATTTCACGCCAGCGTTGCTGCAGTTCCCTGAACTCCTGAAATGTTTTATTGATCGACTCCTCTTTATGCAGCAAGCCTTTTATTTCTTCTATTATTTCATATTTCAGCTGAAGATTCTGTTCCTTCTCATGCTCCAGCTTTTTATTGAAATCATGTCTGATCTGCCGGTATTTTTTCAGCAGTTCCCGTATATCCTGTTCATAAGGACTTTCCTGTTCCTGAAACTCTTCTTCAAAGCCACCTTCTTCAATAAATTTTTTCTTTTGTTCCTCCACATCTTCTTTTACCTTTCGGTAAAATGCAGCTTTAATGGCTTCCACATCATCCTTGATGTCGTATTCATCGTTTCGTTCCAGAACTTCTGACAATGCATTTACAAGTTCCAATTCAGAATAAGTTGTATAATCAGGTTTTTCTTTCTGATGCAATTCAAGCACTGCTTTTTTCTCTTTGGGATCGGTGCTGTAAACCTTTTCGGCAGAAGGGGCCGCAGTGACATCTTTTTTATGTGAAGATGCAATATCAGCTTTCTGTTGCGGCTCTTTAACATCATCTGTCTGTTCAGCTTTTACCTCCTCCTGTTCAGTCGGGGCAGATTGTTCTGCTGCTGTTTCTTCATCTGACGGACCTGCCTTTCCTTCCTCCGCAACAATTTCTTCAACAGTTTCAGGGTTTTCAGGATCCTGAAGCGATGTTTCAGAAGTAACTTCAGGATCTGTTACCTGAATATCATCCTCAGCTGCCGGCTCTGACTCCTCTGCTGCCGATTCCTCTTCAATATCAGGAATTACATCTCCTTCAACCACAGGCTGATCCATTGAAGGTTCGTCTTCCTGAGGTACATCCATCTCGTCAAGAAGGACACTTTCATCAACAATTGGATCGTCAGGATCAACTTCTTCGTGAGTTTCGGGCGATTCACCAGCATCCTTTGGTGCAACAGGCTGTTCCTGCGCAGGGCTTTCCATATTCTCATCGGATTTTGCCAGTTCCTCCGGATTTATCTCCTGTTCCTGATCTTCAGTTTCAGGGGATATATCTTTCTTTATCTTCTCATCATTTGAAGCAGCTGTGTTATTTTCATCATTCTGCTTGCCTTTTAACCCTTCAGGGTTTTTTAGATCTTTAGGTGCCATTTACAAAATTTTAGTTACCATTATTCAATGGTGTGCATAAACATTTCAGACTACGAAAATAGAGAATTACTGATTAATACTCAAAGTTTTTGAAATCAATTTGAATAATTGCAATTTAGCCCGATAAAAGCATCTAATTTCGTTTTTTTCAGTATTTCTTGTACCAACCCCACAATTTACAAAAATCATGTTGAATAACATCTGTAATATATTAATTTTCAATATGATTATATCAGTTTGCATTTTGAAGTTTAACTTTTTTATGCTATTTTATCGTCGTATTAAGAATCAGAAAATGAATCAGTAAAACCTGGGTAGGATGAAGATATTTTTTCTTAGCAATCAAAACTCATGCAGGAGCCAGATGGCAGAAGCCATTTTGAGAAGCTTCGACAGGGATCTTGAGATTTATTCTGCAGGAATAGAACCCTCAGGGCATGTAAGCACGGATGCCATTGAGGTGATGGCTGAAATCGGGATCAATCTCGAACAACAGGTTCCTCAGCATTACTCAAAGTTCGATCATATGGAATTCGATTACCTCATCACGGTGGGAGAAGGTACCACAGAAGAATTAAGGATTCCTCCCATCAGGTATAAAAGAAAAATGCACCTTGGATTTCACAATCCATACAAGAACTCTTCCAGTCAGGAGGAAATCCGGCAGAAATGCAGGGAAATCAGGGACGAAATAAAAACCGAACTCGATTATTTTTATTACCGGATATTAAAGCCACAGAAAGAAAAATTGCTTTAACCTGTCACAATCCTTTCGACTTCATCCGGATCAACCGGTACGCGTTTACCAATAATTTCTCCCCCATTTTTTGTTACAAGGATATCATCTTCGAGCCTGATTCCTCCAAAATCCCTGTATTCATTTACCTTATCGAAATTGATAAAACCGGCATTGGTCCGATCTTTTTGCCATTGGTCGATAAGGGCAGGTATAAAATAAATCCCCGGTTCATTTGTAAGTACAAATCCCTCCTGCAGGCGCCGGCCCAGCCTAAGCGCCGATGTTCCGAACTGCCCGGAAGGCTTCACCTCATCATCAAATCCAACATAAATCTGCCCCAGGTCTTCCATATCATGCACATCGAGCCCCATCATGTGGCCTAATCCATGGGGAAAGAAAAGTGCATGGGCGCCTGCGTTTACAGCCTCTTTCACATCGCCTTTCATCAGGCCAAGGTCTTTCAGTCCGGAAGCGATTACTTCGCATGCAGCCAGATGTACCGATAGGTAGGTAACCCCAGGTTTTATAAGTGAAGTGGCTTTGTTGTTTGCCGCCAGTACAATTTCATAGATTTCCCTTTGTTTTTTTGAGAATTTTCCACCAACCGGAACTGTGCGGGTAAAATCGGAAGCATAATGCAGCAACGATTCTGCACCTGCATCGGTAATCATCAGTCTGCCTTTTTCAAGTATCTGTGAATGATTGTGATTGTGCAGTGTTTCGCCGTTTTGAGAAAGGATCACAGGGAAAGCAATCATCCCACCCCCGGCAGATGCAATACCTTCAATAGTACCAGCTATTTTTTGTTCCCATACGCCGGGTTTGGCCATGCGCATGGCGGTAACATGCATTTCATACCCAGTGGCACAGGCTTTTTCAATCTCCACCAGTTCCACCTTTTCCTTGATGGAACGAAGGCTGACAACGGCTCTTATGAGGTCCTCCGAAGCAATTTCCCTTGTACGGCTGGCAGGGACATTCAGAAGTTGTTCCAGCAGCAGTTTGTTTTCCGCCCTGTATGGAGGAAGAATGTGAATTTTCCGGCCGTTTTTGGCGGAATTCTGTACGAAATCATACAATTTGGCATAAGGTGCTGTACTAGTCACACCAACTTTTGCTGCATTTTCAGTAAGCGGAACCTGTGGCCCAATCCAGATAATGTCATCGATGTCTGCATCATTGCCGAATATATACTCCTTGCCATTATCAAAATCAATCACACCGGCCAGTCCGGGGAAATCGAGGCCAAAAAAATACAGGAACGTACTATCCTGCCTGAAATGGTAAGTATTTGCAGGATAATTCATAGGGGAATCTACATTTCCCGGGAAAAGTGCTATGCCCCCTGTTAAGATTTCTTTCAATTTTTTCCTTCGGTTGATATAAACTTCTTTTTCAAACATGACTGTGTTTTTTATTTTTCTGAATGTTCTACGAATATAGGATTTTTAACCTGTTTATTTTTAAATTGCAGTGTGATTGTATTGATTTCACGTACCATTTTTTTCATGATTAAACCATCTGTTATGAAAGTAAGTTTACTGATATTCATCTTTATCATTGCAGCTTTTACAGGATCATCCCAGGAAAATAATCCTGAAAAATTTCTTGACCTGAACAGGAAAGAACGGCTGGAGTGGTTTCGCGACCTGGGGTTTGGAATGTTTATCCACTTTAGTTTCGACAGCCAGCTGGGTATTGTCATCAGTCATTCCATGGCAGGTGCATCGGATGATTATCTCGACCGTTTTGTGAATGAGTTGCCAAAAACCTTCAACCCGAAAGATTTCGACCCGAAAGAAATTGCTGTGCTGGCAAAACTTGCAGGCATGAAATATATTGTTTTCACCACCAAACATCATTCAGGTTTCTGTATGTGGGATACCAAAACAACTGAATTTAACATCATGAATACCCCTTACGAAAAAGATCTGCTGCAGGAATATGTGGAGGCAACACGTGAGGCAGGACTGGCAGTCGGTTTTTATTTTTCGCCCGAGGATTTCAATTTCCTTCATGATAACCAAATGCGCGTTGACAGGACTTTTCCTGAGCCTATACCCCACCCTGTGATGAGAAAATACTTAGATCTTTTAGAGCTGCAGTGCATGGAACTGATGACACAATATGGCGACATTGACATCATGTTTTTTGATGGCGGAGAGGGGCCATTGCAGGAAAAGTGCAAGGAAGTGGTGTGGGAACTTCAACCTGATATCATAGTCACACGTGGTGCCATCAGCACTCCGGAACAAACACTGCCGGGAATAGCTTCCGATGAGCCATGGGAATCATGTATTACAATGGGAACACAGTGGGCATATAAACCTACCAATGAAGAATACAAACCGGCAGCACGGCTTATTGACATTTTAATTGAAACGCTTGCCAAAGGTGGAAACCTGCTGCTCAATGTGGGTCCAAAGCCAAATGGCACGCTTCCTGAAGAACAGGAAGCCAACCTGCGTGAAATGGCAGCATGGCATTTTATCAATCAGGAGGCACTCAGTAAAGTGAGGCCATGGATCATTACAAATGAAGATAATATATGGTACGTATGGAAGCCGGAAGAACAAACATTATATGCATTTCTAACGCGGCTGCCCGACTGGCCGCGGGGTGAACGAAAAGATTTCCTGCTCCGGACAGTGAAGATCACTGAAAAATCAGAAGTGTGTGTACTGGGGCAATCCAGCAAACTGGTGGAATATCAGCCTGCCGTTGATGCCGCTGTTTATTTTAAACAAAAGGATGACGGGCTGCATGTTTCCTGCGTAAGGGCGCAAAGAATCTATAACAATCATAAATGGCACAACCCACTGGTAATAAAAGTTACAAATGCAGTTCCCGCTCTTGATCCTCCGGTTGTTGCCACACGTGCAGCTGAAGTAACGGGGCTTTCGGGAAACACGTTGCTACTTCATGGCGAAGTATTGAAAAAAGGCGATGCCACTGTTCTGAAGACAGGTTTTCAGTACAGGGAATATGCCGGATTTGTTGAGGAATTATATAGCGACGAATGGGAAGAGACCTCTTCATTGGTAACAGAATCAGGAGCATTTTCAACAGAGGCACCTATCCCGAAATCGGGCAAACAATACCAGGTAAGGGCTTTTGCCGACCATCCGGGGATCAGGGTGTATGGCGATATTGTGAGGATCAGCTTTTAAACAGTTTGTCAAATCTTCCAAAAAAGTTAATTTAGCCAACCAATTAAGAACCCGTTAAAACCGGAAAGTGAAAATTCTAAGTTTGAAGTTGCATTGGCAGATCCTGATAGCACTGGTGCTGGCTGTTTTTTTTGGCTACTATTTTCCTGCAGCAGTAGATTATGTGTCCTGGATGGGGGAAGTATTTTTGTCCGCCCTGAAGATGGTCATCATTCCGCTGATCCTAAGTTCCATTATCTCTGGGGTAACCAGTATGGGCGGTGGAAAAAACCTTGGAAGGCTGGGATTGAAAACCATTGTCTATTATCTTTCCACAAGCATAATTGCAATTTTAACAGGACTGATACTTGTAAATGTTATCAAACCAGGTGTGGGGGTTGAATTGGGTTTTACACAGTCAGTGGAGGGCCTTACCGATCAGTCACTGAGTCTCAGGGATATATTCCTGCGGATTATTCCTTCAAACATCTTTGAATCAATGGCAAATGGAGATATTCTGCCTGTAATCTTTTTCGCGGTCATATTTGGAGTTTTTATTTCACAAACAACCGACCGTTACCGGGAACCGCTGACAACATTTTTCGAAGGTTTTTTTGAGGTCATGATGAAAATGACAATGTTTATTGTCAGGTTCACCCCACTGGGTATATTTGGGATAGTAGCCAGGGAGGTTCACCGGAATGCTGATCAGCTGGCAAACCTTGCAGGAAGCATGGCATTATACATGCTGACAGTTTTCATTGCACTGCTCATTCATGCCTTCATAAACCTGCCTCTGATACTTCGCTTTTTTGCCGGGGTGAAACCATACCTTCATATGAAAAATATGATGACACCGCTGCTTACTGCGTTCTCAACTGCCTCGTCGAGTGCCACTCTTCCGCTTACCATGGAAGCAGTTGAACATAAAAGCGGGGTTTCAAATAAAATATCAAGTTTTACCCTTCCACTGGGTGCAACCATCAACATGGACGGTACCGCCCTCTACGAATGTGTGGCAGCCATGTTTATTGCCCAGGTTTATGGTGTGGAAATGCACTTCACAGAACAAATGATTGTGGTGGCAACATCTTTACTGGCATCGATAGGTGCTGCCGGCATTCCTATGGCCGGACTTGTTATGCTTACAGTTATTCTCTCTGCTGCAGGACTGCCACTCGAGGGCATCGGGCTCATTATTGCTGTTGACCTGATCCTTGATATGTCGCGCACAACGGTAAATGTTTGGAGCGACAGCTGTGGTGCAGTTTTGATTGCACGGTCTGAAAATGAAGTAACAAGTGTGGCTGTTTAACATTATATTTTTGCAATTTTTAAGAATATTTTTTTTTGAAATCTTTTATTTTTGCCGCTGATCAATTTCAGATGCATGGAGAATGAATTGCTGTCGGAAAAGATTTTGGTTAACAGCAGCAGTGATTTTTAAAAATAATTAACTACTGACAGAATATTATATTTATGATGAAACAGGAATACGTATTGTTGTTATTGCTGATTTTAGCTCTAAGTTTTGGCAGTTGCAAAAAACAAAAATCAGATGTGCTTTACGACAGGGGGTATCTCGATGAGATCAAGGCAGCACGGAAAGATGCTGTTTTTTACATGACACGCAATGTTGTTCCCGGTGCCACATTTTCTATAGCCAAAGAAGGGAAAGTTATTTATTCGGAAGGATTGGGACTTGCTTCCAATGATCTGGAGGTTTCTGTTACCCGTGCAACAAAATTCCGGATAGGTGAGGTATCAGAGCTTTTTACTTCACTTATTTATCATAAAATGATAGAACGTCAAGTGCTTCATCCCGATTCAACAGTACAATTTTATTTGCCTGACTTTCCGGAAAAGCGTTGGAAGCTTCCGTTGCATCACCTGGCGTATCATACATCAGGCATCAGAATACCCAGTTTAGAGGAAGCAGACTGGCGTGGTCAGAATGTTTCATTACAGGCAGGACTGGAAACCTTTTCGAAGGATTCCCTTCTATATCCCCCCGGTACATACCAGGTTTCTTCCATATTCAATTACAACCTGCTGGGAGCAGTTTTGGAAAAAGTTACCGGAGAAAATTTCAATAGTCTTCTTGAAAAGTATGTCACAGATACACTTGGACTTGAAAACACCGTTGTAGACAATCCGTTTATGACAATCAAGGGCCGGGCGAATCATTTTGATCATAATTTTATAGCACAGGTGGTACCTGCCACCTTCCGTGATTTGAGGTATAAAATGCCTGCACAAGGGATTTTATCCAATGCAGAAGATCTTGTAAAATTTGGCAATGCCCTTTTGTATTCCGGTTATTTTACGGAAGAGATAAAAGAAAGATTATTTGAACCTTTTATACTCCCCAACGGACTACCTGCACCGATGTCTCATGGCTGGGTACTTATGGAGGACAGGTACGGACGGAAGATGTACGGAAAAAGCGGCACTGTAACAGGAGGAAGTGCAGCATTGCTGATTTACCCGGAGGAAAAGATTGTTGTTGCCTGTGCCTCCAATTTAAGCCTTATAACAGAAGATTTTCCTTTATTTGCCATGGCCAATCATTTTCTGGATGACCCGGAACCTGCAGAGGAGAGTCAATCGGAAACAGAGAAAGGAAACTAACCTGTTGACTGAGGAGAGGCTGCAGTTGGAACTGGGGGAGCTTTAAGGTTGATGAATTATTGTGAGAAAAGTGATTCAACGAATTCGCGTCGTCTGAAAACCTGAAGATGTTCCATTTTCTCACCGATTCCGATATATTTAACGGGTATCCTGAACTGGTCGGAAATGCCAATTACTACGCCACCTTTAGCAGTACCGTCGAGTTTTGTAAGTGCCAGTGCAGTAACTTCGGTGGCTTTGGTAAACTGTTTAGCCTGCTCGAAGGCATTCTGTCCGGTTGAACCATCGAGGATCAGCAGCACTTCGTGGGGGGCATCAGGTACTATACGCGACATCACTTTCTTAATTTTTGACAGCTCATTCATCAGGTTTACCTTGTTGTGCAACCTGCCGGCAGTATCAATAATCACCACATCAGCATCATTATTTTTAGCAGACGATATGGTATCGAAAGCCACCGATGCAGGGTCGGCACCCATTTTCTGCTTGACAATGGGTACAGCCACACGTTTTGCCCATATTTCAAGCTGTTCAATGGCGGCAGCCCTGAAAGTATCGGCAGCACCCAGATATACTTTTTTCCCTGCCTCCTTAAACTGGTAAGCAAGTTTTCCGATAGTGGTAGTTTTTCCGACACCATTCACCCCCACTACCATGATCACATATGGCTTTATTCCTTCAGGGATATCAAAATCGGAGGCATCACCTGTATTATTTTCTTCAAGCAGAGCAGCAATTTCTTCCTTCAGTATATTATTGAGTTCCTCCACACCCATGTACTTATCGCGGGCCACACGTTCCTCAATTCTTTTGATAATCTTCAGGGTAGTATCTACACCTACATCAGCTGAAATGAGTATTTCTTCGAGGTTATCCAGTAATTCCTCATCCACCTTTGATTTACCGACCATAGCCCGGCCAAGCTTCATGAAAACGTTTTCCTTTGTTTTTGAAAGCCCCTGATCCAGGTTTTCCTTTTTGCTTTTAGTGAAACTTCCGAATATTCCCATTGATTATTTATTTGTGGTGGGTAAAAGTACAAATTTTTCCGGTTATGAGGCTGTAAGGGTATATATCGCAAAAAAAGCTTCCATCTGATGATGAAAGCTTTCCCTGAATATGCATTCAAATATTATTGTTTCTGAAAATAGTCCTTAACCTCATCGTTCAGAATAACTTCTTCCTTGAACATATAAGCTCCGGTTTCAGGTGACTTGATCATTTTAATCACTTTTGAATGACCCTTACCTGCACCTTTTTGTAATGTTGCAACCGTTTTCTTTGCCATGACTCAGATGTTTTATTTAATTTCTTTATGAACTGTAACTTTCTTCAAAACAGGGTTGTATTTTTTTATCTCCAGCCTGTCGGGAGTGTTCTTCCTGTTTTTAGTGGTAATATACCTTGATGTTCCGGGCAATCCGCTGTTTTTATGCTCAGTACATTCCAGGATAACCTGGATCCTGTTGCCTTTACTTTTTTTTGCCATTATACAGAGTCTTTAATTTTTTTCAATGAATCCTTTTTCTTTTGCATCTTTTAATGCCGCTGCGATCCCTCTCTTGTTGATTGTACGGAGTCCTGCAGCTGAAACAATCAAATCAACCCAACGGTTTTCATTTGGAAGATAAAACTTTTTCCTGAAAAGATTAACGTTAAACTTCCTGTTTACGCGGCGTTTCGAGTGTGACACATTGTGCCCGCCCATCGCACTTTTTCCTGTTATTTGACAAATTCGTGACATTTCTTATTTAATTTCTTGATGTACAATCCAACACGTTTTTTAACGGCTTGCAAAGAAAATACTTTTTTCATAAATAATCAAGCTGTTGCTTAAGTTTTTCGAAAAACAATTAACAATTAACTGTTGAAACAGTAAATGCCTGTGGCTTAAATTACCATAGAGGATCATAATTGATGCCTGGATGGGATTTCCACAGCCATAAATGAGTAAATTTTCAACAGATGCAATCAATCATAAGTTACCTGATTATTATATTTTAATGAGCGTGCAGATCCCTTTCTTTCCCCTGTTGATATACCCTGTAGCGTTTTAAGGTTTCTAATTCATCATGCTTCAAAATGATTGGCATACTTTTTCCTGATGTCATTTATTAAATGAACATAGGCTGTCAGTTGGAGGGGATGGATTAAGTTCAGCTTAAATTATCTTTATGAAAAGGATCAAACCTTTAATAATTGCCGGAATTGTTATAATAGTTGCTGTTATACTTGTTATTGCAGGTACAGTGATAATAGAAAGATATATTGAAAAAGAACTGCGTAATCTGGAAGTTGGAGATTATAAAATTCAGGTCAGGCAGTCACAAGCAAGTATTTTAAAAAGGGAAGTTGAAGTAAATGATGTTGTTGTTGAGAACAAAACAGGTGGAGTTACTCTAAAAATTCCAGCGGTTAAAGTTTCAGGAATCAGTATTCTGCCTATGCTTTTTAGAGACCAGTTAATTGTAAACAGGATAATTGTAGAAGAACCTGATGTTATTATTCTTCAAAAGGAAACTGATGGTGATGATGAATCACGGGAAGCAGTTCCTGCTGAACAGGAAACTGAAATAGACTTCCTGATGGTTAAAAAACTGGAAATCGGAAGTGCAGATTTTCTAATTCAGAATGAAACAGACCAGAAGATGGATACTGTTTTCTCCATACAGGCAGGTGTTGATATATGGAATTTCAGGATCAACAGCGACAGCGAACGCCTTACTTACAATAATCATTCTGCTGAAAGATTTCAGATGAAGCTGCAGCAAGGGTTATTTAACATACCCGGTGATCTGTACAGGCTTGAACTGGGGTCTGTGGAACTGGATTCAGATCAGGCTGTAATGGAGCTTAAAAATCTGGCGTTGAAATCACTTCACCCAAAATTTGAAATATGGAAACAGACAGGAGCTCAAACTGATTGGATTGACATCGTCATTCCCAGTATTAGATTTCATGGTATCAATATACAGGCTTCAATATCAGACACTGCAGTTATATTCAGAAAAGCTCTGCTGGAGGAAATGAATGCCAATGTATTCCGGAATAAGAAACCTCCCTTCCCGGAAAAACCCGATACAAAGTTACCCATGGAATTGATTGAGAGCCTGCCAATCGGTATACATGCTGATTCAATCCTGGTGCAGAATTCGAATGTAACCTACGAAGAGCTTGCAGAAGAAAGCAGTGAGACAGGTGTTGTAACTTTTAATCAACTGTATGCATCCATTTACAACCTGAGCAATATGGACAGTTTAATTACGGGACAAACAGGCATGGCGGCAAGGGCAAGACTGATGAACAACGGATTAATCGAAGCAGACTTTATTTTTCCCAATAGCCAGGTCCCTCAGCCATACCGTGTAACCGGAAAGCTTACACCAACCAATATTGCAGAATTCAACCCAATACTTGTACCTTCTGCCTTTGTAAGAGTTGATGAAGGCCAGATTAAGCGACTGGAATTCGATTTTACCTATGATACCAACAGCTCGGATGGCAAACTTGAACTTGAATATGAAAACTTAAAAATCACTCTCCTTGACAAAGATGATGGTTCAA
>JAEYNZ010000132.1 GCA_023412195.1 Bacteroidota bacterium | reverse complement strand
AAATGCGTGGATCGGGAATCCCTGCCTCCCGTGGCTGCTTATTTTGTAACCGTCTCTGTAACGTGGCTTATTTCTTTACCTTCAGTTTCAGTTACCCCTGCTGGAGTAACTTTTGTTGCCTTTTGTTCCCTGAACAGCAGGGCAAAACCAGCCAGAAGAATAAGCGACATCAGGGTTGTAACTCCCCAGATGGTGCTCCAGTCGTAACCATTTGCAGTTCTGTTCATTTCAATGATATTGGCACTGATAAAATTTCCAAGAAGCAGTCCGGCACCAAAAGTAATGAGGAAGATGAATCCCTGGGCCTGTGATTTCAGGTGGCCCGGAGCCTTACGGTCGATATAGATCTGGCCGCCCACATAAAAGAACCCGAAGATTAATCCATGAATCAAGATACCGATGTAATATAAGCCGGGCATAATGAAGGTGCCACCGGCGTAAAAAGAAAAGTACCTGATGACTAAAGCTGTCAGTCCGAAAATCATGGTTTTACGTAATCCATATTTCCTGATAGCCAGAGGCACAAGGAGCATAAAGCCCAGTTCGGCGAGTATGCCCCAGTTGATGGTAACGGAAATATATTTTGTTTGAATGTCGAGCAAAAATTGTGAAAAGTAGGAGTAATACATTGCAAAGGGAATCATCGACAGAAATGACAGTATGATAAAAATCGCAAAGTTTTTGTCTTTCATCAGTTGAAGCGTTCCTAAACCGAAAGCATCAATGAGTTTTGCTTTTTTTCCTTTTGCAAGAGGAGGTGTATCAGGCAGTGACAAATTAAAAAAAGCAGCAAGCAGGCTGACTCCGGCACCACAATAAAAGGGGAGGTGAGTGCCGTCGAAACCGGTGTTAAATACCTGGATAAAAATAATACTGAATAAGCCGGATATTACCCATCCGATTGAACCAAACACCCTGATCTTTGGAAAATCCTCTGAAGGCAAATGTGCCATGGCAATGGAACTGGTCAGGGTCCATGAAGGCATGTATGCCAGCATTCCGATAACCAGGCTAATAAATAACAAGTCAGGATTTTGTGTGGTGGCTGCCCACAGCAGCATAGCTGCATGAATAAAATTCAGTCCTGCCAATACTTTTTGTGCCGGCCAGAAACGGTCGGCAAGCATACCTACAAGGGGAGATGCCATACAACCGATAGCCATGGAACTTAAGATAAGTGCTTTTTGTGTACTTCCTATTTCCAGATTTGTAAGATAGGCCGCAAGTGGTACCCACCATACGGCATACATCATGTACTGGAGAAGCATCATCAATGACAGTTTGAATTTAATAGCGGACATTTTTTTTCTTATTGTTTGTTTTACCAAAAGGAATGATTTTAATCTAAAAGACCGGCCCAAATGAGCCGGTCTTTTCAGATCATATAAAGCTGCTGTTAATTGTAGCCGGGATTCTGCTGCAATTGCGGAGCCCTGTTTATTTCACTGCGTGAAATCGGTAACCAGTAGTTTCTTGCCACGAACGACCGGTCATCCACCACAGTTGATGTATCGTAAAACCATCTTGAACGGCCATCAGCGTAGTGGTAAATCTTCATGGCATGAACGTTTGTAATTACTTCATTGGCGATCATCCATTTCCGGATCATGTACCAGCGGTCGCCTTCTCCAAAAAATTCCACCAGACGTTCGTTGCGGTACCATTCTCTCGCCTGTGCCTGATCGGTTGTTACCCTGTCGGGTAATCCGGCCCGGTTGCGGACAATGTTCAATGCCCTTATACCTTCTTCCACCTCACCCAGTTCAATGCAGGCTTCAGCATAATCCAGAATCACTTCAGCATATCGGATTTCAATCCATGCATTTTGGTTGTTGAAATACTGTCCTACTGTTGCAGGGTCCTGGTATTTTTTAAGGTAGTAGCCATTCTTAGTCCCGTTCCAGGCTTCAATTGGGCCCTGGCGGGTATCCAATCCGGCAATTTCATCTCCACTGGCAGTAATTTGATAGCTGGTTTCCACAATGCCTACAGGGTCGAAGGCCGCGGCATCTGTAGGCCTGTCAGTCCACGGTGCGCCGTCAAAAAGGACAGTGGCATAAAACCGGGGCTCTCTGCCCACATAGGGATTGATTTCCGGATCGGCAGCCAGTTGCTGGGCTGTTGCTTCCCTTACATACTGATCGCCCGGGTTATACTTGTCCCAGACAAATGGTGAGCCGTCGGCCATTTCAAACTTCCTGACTACCGGTTCGTTTGGGCCGCAGTTTCCCCAGTTGTGGTAACCATTGGGTCCCCACCACCTGTTTTGGGTAGTTATATTGCCAGCCGACTGCAGGTATTGCACACCCCAAATAACTTCATCGTTCCACGCAGCCTTTTGGGTGAATATGTTGAAGAAATTATCGGCGTACTCCCAAATTTGTTCTTCCGTCATATTTGCAGGCGGATCTTCTGTTGTTCCGGTTAAAGCATAATGTCCATGAACTCCGTCCATAATTTCTTTTGCAATTGTTTTGGCTGCTTCCAGCCTGGCTGTTCTGGAACCTGACTGGAAAGAAACCAGCGGATTTGAAGGTTCATATCCACCATTCATCAGAATGCCGGTACTCCAGCTTAATATCCTCGATTTAAGGGCAGCAGCAGCGCCTTTGGTTGCCCTTCCCTGCTCGATGCCGTCTTTGGCTGGCAGCAATTGAATTGCAGCATCAAGGTCTTTAATAATAAAGGCCAGTGTTTCATCAATGGAAGACCGGTTTACCGAAAGGAAATCCTGCCCGAGTTCAAAAGGTTGTTCTACCAATACCACACCACCATACGATCTCATTAGGTTGGCATAATCGAAAGCGCGGATCCAGTGTGCTTCACCTTTCATTCGCTGAATCAATGCTTCGTCATTTGAAGTTTCAGCCGGTACTTTGTCGATGTTAGCCAAAAAAACGTTCACGTTTTTAATATTACTGTACAGGCTCCATGAGATCCAGTTGAACTGCCAAGCGCCAAAATGTCCCAATTCATCGGGGCTCATCCGGCCTTTAAGGAATGGATAACTACCCGGACGGTGTATGTTAAGGGTCTCATCTGTAGAGGTTGTAAGCGGGTCTTCCCTTAAACCAAGTACCAGGTTGTTGTCAACACCTATAAAATCATAGCATCTGCCAAGATATGCCCTGGCAAGATTAATGTCCTCAAAAACCGATTCCTCATTAAAAGAATCTACGGCTCTCTGATCGAGAACATCCTCGCATGATGTTGCCGCTAGAAGAAGCACCAGCATCACCATTGAATATCCTATTATTTTTTTCATATTCTTCATATTTCAAAATTCTTAATCGGTTTAAAAAGTAATCTTAGCTCCAATTGCAAGGGTTCTTATAGCCGGATAAGTCATAGGAGCTCCAATTTCAGGATCGAAATTCTTCTGGGCTGCATAAATCAGGAAGAGGTTATGTCCTGAAAAGTAGATGCTTGCCCTGGAGATTCCGGTATTACCATAGATACTTTGAGGAATGGTGTATGTAAGTACCGCATTCTTGAGACGGGCATAGGCCATATTGTCCAGGTGATAGGTGCTCATGTTCCGGTCGAAAGCCCAATACAGGTCATCGCGGTTATATGCCCTGGCTACATCGGTGTTCCGGTTGTCGGGTGTCCAGCGGTTATCGAAACTCCACTGAAAATAGTTCCCAGCTTCACCCCGGCGTCCATCGGCAATGTTCATCCGGTAATAGGTTCCCTGTCCCTGTGCAAGCACCGACAGCGACCAGTTTTTATAAACCAGATCCAGGTTCAGTCCGTAGAAAATTTCTGGAGCATCGGTTTTGTCAATCAGAATCCTGTCGTCGGCTGTTATCTGTCCGTCATCGTTTACATCTTCAAAAATTACATCCCCCGGTTTGGCACCCGGCCAGCTGGGATAGGAATCAACCGCTGCCTGATCCGCAAAAATACCTATGGAATTGTACATCAGCCAGGCTCCATATGGACGGCCAGTACGCTGCTGCCAGGGTACTGCTCTTTCTGGTTCATCTGTGAATACTACTTTGTTGCGGTTGAAGCTGAAATTACCGCTTAAATCTAACCTGAATGAGTTATTAACGGTTTTATGATATCCTGCCACAACTTCAAATCCCCGGTTGTCTACTTCCGCAATGTTTTCATCGGGCAATGCCAATCCGGTGAAGTTTGGAACCGAGGCATCCCTTGGGGCAAGAATATCTGAACGCTTATTATAGAAAAAGTCAGCATCTAATGAAAACAGGTTATCAAATATCTGCGATTCAAATCCCAGGTTATAGGTGGTTTGTTTTTCCCAAGTGATGAATGGGTTGGCTACGCCTGATTGTTGAACAACCGTTTCAACCACTTTCCCTGAACCCATGGTTAATCCGTTGCTAAGTACATACTTGTTCATGTACTGAAATGGATTTCCGGGGTCCATACCCATTTTACCGTATGACGCCCTGATTTTGAAATAATTGATTGCCGAAAGACTTTCTTTCCAGAAGTCCTCCTCCGATGTACGCCATCCAATCAGCAATCCAGGGAAATTACCCCAGCGGCTGTCCGGCGGAAACTTAAGCGATCCGTCCCGGCGAATCAGTGCTTCAAGCAGGTATTTTCCTTCAAAGCTGTAATTTAAACGGCCAATGTACGATTTACGTGCATAAATCCACATGCCTCCCGAGTTGTTTTTATCGGCATCTGCACCGGCATTGATTGTCTGAACTACATCAGAGATGTAATATCTGCGGAAAGCCCCAAAATCATTCCCTTTTTGATCTATCTGCTCATAAGCGCCAAATAAGTTAAAAGAATGACCTCCGAATTCCCGGCCGTAATTAAAGTTTAAATTGGTCAGCATGCGAATATTCCGGTCATAATTTTCTTGAAGCTCAGGTGCTGAATATCCGCGAAGGGCAGGTGTAAGATCCATATCAATTATATATCCTTCTGAGTCGCGCGTAGCCGAATCAAAGTTTTCGGTGTAGAGCGTCCATGGCTTTCTGAACCTTTTACGGTAGAAGTTGGTGATGTCATAGGTAAAATACCCGTCAAGTGTCAAACCTTTAATAAATGGAGGAGTTACAGTTAGCGTTCAGGTGCTAAGTTTCGTAGCGGACTTCGAAGCGCATTCCTTTCTGTCAGCACAGAACTGTGATTCGTAAACCCGCCGCTGAAACACGCACTGATACCGCTATGAAATTTGCATAGTGTTACAAAACGTTTTTGTTTAATAATTGATACAATTCTTTATCTAAAACCTTCATGTTGCAATAATTTTTACCTATTATTATCCCATCAGGATTAATAAGAATATTATTTGGAATATATTTAATATCGTATAACAAAAACACTTCATTATGCCATCCCTTTAAGTCTGCAACATTTTCCCATTTTATGGAGTCTCTCATTATTGAATTCATCCAATCTTTTCTAGCTACGTCACCAGATACTCCTAAAATCTCAAACCCTCTCGAATTGTGTTTTTTATAAATTTTTACCAATTCATTATTGGAATCTCGACAAGGGGCACACCATGAAGCCCAAAAGTCAATCAGAACAAATTTCCCTTTATAGTCTGATAGTTTAATAGTATCTCCTGTAAGATTGGGTAAGGCAAAATCTAATGCTTTTTCACCTACTTGAGGGACGGCAGGCAAACTAAGGTAATTTGAAATAATTTTACCATTTGATGTCTCTTTTAAATCATCATTCAAGCTATTAAAGACTAAAGTTATTTCTTCTTTACTTAAATTCATGTCGGCATAAAAGCACTCAAAATATAAAGAGGATAGAGAGACATGTGAATGATTCTTTATTTTAAGAAAATCAACAATTTTTTTGTTTCGTTCATTTTTCATTGAATCAATTGCCGAAGTAATATTAATTTTATCTATCTCATCTGCGGCAAAACGAAATTGTTCTTTGAGTTTATTAATTTGATTATTTTCATTTGATAATAGTTGAGTATATTCCAAAAATTCAGCATGAGATTTTGAACCTGTAATTTCTAAATTGTTTAAAAATTCAAAATCACCGTTTATTGTAATTTCAGATGGTTCCAACCAAATATATTTTCTATCACGAAATTGATATTTGTTCCTTTCATTTCGAATAATAAAATATTTTGGATGGTCAAGATGAATATTAAGTTGAAATTCACCATTAATTACATTTATTGTATCCGTCATGTCAGAGTCAACATCAACAAGAAATAAACGTTTTACCTTATCAGCATTTTTCAATTTTCCATAAATAGAACATTTGCTTTCATGGTCTTTACATGAAATTAAAATTGAAAGCACTACTATAAATAAAGAAAGTTTGATCAGCATAACTAATTCTTTTTAGATGTTTAGCAATGGTTCATTTACACCTAATCATTGCGGATCTCGAAGAGCGTCAGAGTCTGCAGGACGAAGACGCTCAAGAAAGGAGCGGAGACAGGAATCGCACCCGACCCGCAATGCAATTTACAAATAATTAGGATGCGCATTAGTTATTATTTCTTCAATATTTTGTTTTAATTTCATTTTATTATGTCCTATTTGCCTATAAATGATTTTTCCTTCTTTATCAATCAGATAGAATATTGGAGCTGCATTTATTTTATAGTGTTTGGTAATTAAGTCACCATTCCAAACATTTGTGTAATTCATGTTATTTGAATGACAATATTCCTCAATTTTTTCTCTGTGATTTGAGTAACAATTAACACCGATAACCATTAATCCATTGTTTTCATATTTTTCCTGAAGTTCATTTAATGTTGGAATTGACTGAAAACATCCGCCACAACCTATGAACCAAAAGTCTAATAAAACATACTTACCTTTCAAGGAATTTAAAGAAATACTATCACCAGAAATAAGTGGCAGTTTCCAATCAGGGGCCTTAATATTCAGGGGTAGAAGGTTATTAATCGATGCAAATTTATCCCATTTGTAGTATTCCGGTATGTTTTCAATAAAAAATGAATTTTCGGAAATCTTTTTATTAAAGACAAAATCAGTGAATAATACTTTCTTGTAATGAAAGTCCAGTTTGTTTTTTCGTTGAATCGGTTCGTATTGTGAGTAAAGCAAGGGGATATTGTCTTTTTTCCGAACAACTAAATTTATTTTCTTTTTGCCTTTTTTCATTTTCTTATGGGTATCAACAAGCACATTGTCAGCCCAAAAAGAATATGAACAGCATTTATTATTGTTAATAATAGTATCTGTTTTTATTAAAGAATCAATTTGTCCTGATAGTAATGTATCAGCCAGGAAATTTTGAATTGCCCCTAAAGAAAGTTCCAGGTAAGGGTAAACAGTCATGTGCCCATTATCAAAATCGCAAAGTGGTTTTTTCAATGCTGCACTATCAGTTTTTTGTAACGTTACTATATATTCACCGTTATAGAAACTTTCAGAAAATTCTGATTTATTATAAAATTTAAAACCAAGAGAAGTGTCTTTTGGATTATCCTCAAAGTAAATAATTCCGTTGTTTTTTGTTGTATCTCCTGAATAGCTTCTGTATGTATTTATAAGATATGAATATTCTTTGGCTTTAATTTTTTTCAAGTCCGCACCAATTTGCTTTTATTCCTCTAAAGGTGTTTTTTGAAGTCGATTACAACCAATAAATATTAACAATGCGACAAGAAGTGCAAAAGATTTTCTTATGATTTTTATAATTCTCACAGTTCACTTTTTTGTTTTGATTTATATGGACCCTAAATGTTTTGTAACTGAAAGGTCGATTGATTAATATAGGACTTCTGATCATCTGTTCCGCCTTCCAGGGTGGAAGTCACAACAGGGTTGTCTCCATATTCGATGTCGGGACCCGGCAACCCGTTGGGCCAGAACGACCAGCGTGTGGGAAGAAGCCTGGTTGACTGACCATAAATGTCAGCAGCACTTTTTGTAGGATACAGTTTATTGTTCAGAAATCCTGCATAATCGATCGTGGCTTTTAGCCAGTCGGTAACCGGCATGTCAAGTTTTGCACGTATGTTGTACTGCCGGTAGTTTGTGGATTCCTGTTTATATATAGCTTCTTCATTTCGATAGCCCAGGGAAACGTAGTAATTCATCCCGCCGCTGCCACCGTCTAGTGTAACATTATGCTTACTGGTAGTATTCCAGTCTGCAATCAGATCGCCTACCCAGTCGCTGTTTGGATGTTCCCATGGATCTCTTCCACTGTAAAACAATTCAATATCGCGGTCAGAGTATGTGCGGTTACGGTTTTCATAAACCTGATATTCAGTTAACATGGTGGCATAATCGCCCGCATTGGTCACCTTCGGAAGAACGGTCGGATTCATGAATCCCTGGTAAAACTGGTAGTTTAGCCTGGGTTTTCCTGACTGCCCTCTTTTCGTAGTAACCAGTATAACGCCGTTTGCTGCTGTGGCCCCATATATGGCTGCAGAAGCATCCTTCAGTACTGAAATACTTTCTATATCAACCGGGTCGATGTCACCAAGCGATCTGCCTGGGATTCCGTCAACTACTACCAGCGGACCAGATAATGCTCTGTCTCTGGCAGCATCGCCAGAATCACCTAATGTGGAACGTCCGCGCACAAGTACCCGCGGTTCAGTCTGTCCGGGTTCTCCGCTCGTTTGTATTACTACTGATCCGGGCATCCGTCCGGACAGGGCATTGGTAACGTTCGGTGAAGGTATAGATTCCAGCTTGTCACCGCTTACCGATGTTACAGAACCTACAACGTTTGCACGCCTCTGCGAGGCATAACCTACAGCAATGACTTCCTCCAGCCCGATGGCATCGGTTTCAAGGGTTACATCGATGTTGGTGCGGTTCCCGATATTAATTTCCTGACGTCTCATTCCTACAAATGAGAAAACAAGGGTCCTTGCCTCCTGTGGTACCTGGAGGGTGTAATTGCCATCCACATCGGTCACAATGCCAATGGTTGTTCCCTGAACCACAATGGATACGCCCGGCAGGGGAGAGCCTGACTCATCAACTACTTTTCCGCTGATGGTCCTTTGCTGCTGGGCCAGAACGGCTCCTGCATTACAAACCAGCGCCAGCACCACAATAAATGCTACTGCTGAACGCGGGATTTTTTTCAGCTGTCGTAGAAATAGGGACAGCAAACCTTTCAAGTTTTGTTCCATACAATACTGGTTTAGCACATTAAACATTAAATTAATAATCACTTTTACTGCCCGAATACCTTCATGAAAGTTCTGTTTCAGGCATATTGACGAAATAAAAATTTCAAGAGTAATTTATGGCATTAATTGAATCCTTTCTTGTTTTAATTCATAATTAATTGGTTTGGATGTTTTTTCTCCTATATTATTAGTCATTGTTCTACCAAAGCAATTTTCCGTCAGGTATTTGGTTTTTTCCAATTCCGTAACCGTGAATCGTTGCAGGTTAAAATTTACAGAATTTGAAAATTCATTATTTGCAGAGATTGAAATAAAAAAAGGGTCGCATTGCAGATAACCGGTACTTATAAACTTCAGGTTGTATGGCTTCCGGTGCTGAATGTTCCTCAACAGTTGACGGTTATACCTGTTGCATATGAAAATATTATCGGAAACTTCTCCTGCCGGTTTCTTGGTTTTGAAAATAATTCTGAAATTACTTAACAGGTAACTGATTTTTCCCTCCACCAATTGCCTGACGTATTCCTGGTTTTCTAACGAATTACAGAATATGCTTTTCTTCGAAAAGGCATTGTTCATAGTAAGGTTTTATTCTTAGATACCAAAAGTAAGAAAAAGATGGAAAGAAAAAAAGGTATAGGGTACTTTTAATAAAAAAAATTGGAAAAAATAACTACAATCCTAATTCTGAATCGATTTTCTTCATGGCTTCCAGCGAAATATGGGTGAATTCTTCCAACGGGATTCCTATTGCTTCACATTCCATAATGTTTTCACGGTTAACTGAAGCTGCAAATGCTTTTTGCTTCATTCTTTTTGTAACTGATTTTGTCTGAACTGAAGCAATTTTTTTATCGGGGTAAACAAGGGACGTGGCAATAATCAGGCCGGTAATGGTTTCACCTGCTGCCAGGGCATGTTGAAATCTTGAAGTTCGCTTTTTTCCTGAAGCCATTTCATTATGCATCATAATGGCATCAAGCATCTCATCAGAAACAAGGTCCTTTATGAGGTTTTCGGCATACGGGCCGTGGGTCCGTGGATCGGCACCTGTAATTTCAACATCGATGTCGTGCAACAAGCCTGTTATTCCCCATTCATCTGCATTTTCTCCAAACCTTTCAGCAAGGGCACGCATAACTGCTTCAGCAGCCAGGCAGTGTTTTTTCATATTCTCCGATTTGATGTTTTGGTTTAAAAGATTGATAGCTTCTTCCCGGGTAATCATAGTATTTTTTCTGCAAAAATATAATTTGCATTCACATGCTAAAAATTTGAAATCTAATTCTTTTGAATAATTATACACGGGTTGTGTTAATACATGTACAAAAACTATTGAATTTTTGGCCGCCATATAACATAAAGCCTATTTTTGCGTTTTTTTGAAAAAAGCTATAAAAACGAAAACTATGTTCCGAGGAAAGAGTAAGCTTCTTGTTTTATTATTAACTTTTTTAATCCCCTTTCATATTTTAACTGCCCAGAATACCCGTACAGAAAAGGACGGGGAGAAGGAGGTTCTTGAATATGGAATCCGGTTATTAAAAAGGTATTTTGAACAGGATTCCCTCTGGCATGTTGCACACCCTGAAACAGAACGTTCTGTAAAGGGATTGATACATTTTATTGAAGACCAGCCGCTGGATTCAATACAAAGCACCCTGGGAACCAAATTGAATTCAGATGGATTCCGCTTCGTATACCGGCTTCCCGAGCATGTATCCGACAGTCTGCAGGTACCGGGTTATATTCCCTCAATATACATACAACGGGAAATGGAGCGCATCAGTTCGGGCCTGCAGAAGAAGTATTTCGAACAAGAGCTGGCTGTGCCGGTAAGCCTGGTATCAAACCTGGAATCAAGGGCGGGAATCATTCCCCAGGGGGCAGGCAAAAGCCTTTTCGAGAGCAGGTACTATCTACTTCCTGACAGTCTACAGCTTCCTGATGTCATTCCAGATGCCATGATGCAGTCGCCAGATGATTTCAGAAGGTTTTTAAGGCTTGACAGCATGCGGAATCAATACATTGAGGAAAAAAGAAAAGCTTATAATGACTCGGTAGTTAATGCATATAGAAATCAGGTTATTGAAAACTACCGCAGGCAGATGTATGAACAGGAAAGGAATGTACAGTATAAGCGGCTGACCGATTCAGTTAAAGTTAATAATTACCAGGTACTTAAGCAGTACAATGATGATGTGGTAGCCGTTGTTAACGACAGCATTGGTGTTATTGTTGGAGAATTAATGGAATATGCTGATTTTATAGATACTACAACCGTTGTCGTGTCGAACCTCCTGGGTGAGGAAGCAAAAATTTTTCTTCAGCAAAACAATCCTGCCTTTTCACGGGTATGGCTTAAAAATGAACAAAATGATTCACTCAGGCTCCTGGTTAAAAGTACAGGAAAACGGTCGATGCAAATGCTGATAGACGACGGTGTTACATTCAGCCGTTTTAAGCCCAGGCAGACAAAGGATTTTGATTTCAATTCACTCAGCCAGCGGATGTCCGGACTTACCGGTGTGCGAGAAAAATACCAGGTACTTACACCCTGGCGAATAGGTGGTGATGGGAATGTGGGCTTTACCCAAACTTATCTGGAGAATTGGGGGGGACAGAGTGCTTTGTCGCTCCAGATTGGCCTGAAAGGTTATGCCAATTACTCACGCCATGATGGAAAGGTTAAGTGGGAAAATTCATCTGAAATCCGGAATGGATACATCAGGCCGGGAGGTGAAGGAGCAGAGTTGCAGAAAAATGATGATAAATTTGAAGTTACTTCCAGGTTTGGGGTAAGTGCTTTTAAAAAATGGTACTACAGTGCAGAGTTCAATTTTGAAACCCAGTTTTTTAACGGGTACAGGTATCCTAAAGCAATCAATCCGGAACCCATTTCCGCTTTTATGTCGCCGGCACGTACTTTTTTCAAAATCGGTCTCGATTATAAGCCAAATAACAACTTTTCACTTCTGCTTTCCCCGCTGACTGCAAAAAATGTGTTTGTCCGTGATACAGTTAAAATCGATCAAACAAAATATGGGCTCAAACCGTGGGAAAGAAGTGCCTGGGAACCAGGTCTGAATACAGATATTTTTTACAGGAGAAATCTTACCCCTGAAATTACGTATGAAACCAAGTACAAAATGTTTATTAACTACCTGCAGCCAAATGGGAATCTGGATATAAACTGGGAGAACCTGATCGTAATGCGGCTGACCGATCATATTAATATGCGTTTGCTGGTTCATATGATCTACGATCAAAATGTTAAGTTTCCGGTTACAGATGCAAATGATGTAAAAATTGGAGAAAAACCCAAAATGCAGCTAAAGGAGTTCTTCACAGTTGGTTTTGCATATAAAATCAATAAACAGGTAACACGGACAAGGAAGAAGGACTAAGGGCAAAGAGCCTTTAGGGCAGAGAAAAAGGTCACAGGGCCAGAAATAGATCAGGGCTTCAGCAGCAGAGCAGCAAAATATTTGTAGAAAAAAAGGCATTTCTCCGGACCATAGGTGCAGCGCACCGCACTATTCAGGCAAGGAGAACAGGGCAAAGAGCAGTGGCATTTTACAGATGTCCCGCCAGTCCCACCAATCCTTTTAATAGTATGGCGACCGCCGCAAGCTTTTAGCCGCAATTTTGAATTAGTCTTTTGGGTACACAGCACACAGCAGGTTCCGGTACCAATGACACTGAATTTGGCACCAGATCTTTACCTCTCCACAATGGAGAGGTCGTCCTGCCTGCAGGACGGGTGAGGGAGCAGGCATAAAGCACAGAGCTTTTAGAGCATAGGGCAGAGGGAAAAGGGCACAGGGCCAGAATTAGGACTGGTCAGGTTCATAGGGCAAGAGAGAAGTAATCTTGGGGCTTCAGCTGCAGAGCAGCAAAATATTTGTAGAAAAAAAGGCATACCACCGGACCATAGGTGCAGCGCACCCCAATATTCGGGCAAGGAGTAAAGATCTGGGCAAGAGAATCATAGTCCCGGGCTTCCGCTGCAGATTTAAACTTGAGGGACATGCGTGACACCAGTAAAATGCTTCTGCCATTTGTGCCATGGTCTAATAACGCATTTAGGCTAATAAGTATTTCAGTTTTCAATTTTTATTTCATTGTGTCAATTTTACACAAGATAATTATTATCTTCGGCTGATCATAGTTTCTATAATTATCACAAATTTGTATTCCTGATTTAAATGATAAAATATTCCTGTATGAAAAAATATTCTTTAACTATTGCATTTTGTTTATTCATGTCCGTCATAATCAATGCACAGCAATCTTTGTTTGGAGGGGGGCAAATTATTTCTCCGGAGATACATGACAACAACTCTGTAACGTTCAGAGTGCAGGCTCCCAATGCAAATGAAGTAAAGCTTTCCGGAGACTGGATGCCCGCTGAGGGGTGGACTCCTGGTTCTGTCGTCATGAAAAAGGGGGAAAACGGAATCTGGAGTTATACAACGGAAACCCTGGGGTCGGAGCTTTACAGTTATTCATTTATTATTGATGGATTCAGAACGACGGATCCGAGCAATCCTTTCATCGTCAGAGATGTGGCTTCAGTAATGAATATATTTATTATCGGGGGCGGGCATGCCGACTTATACAAGGTTAAGGATGTACCTCACGGCACGGTTACGCGTAGGTGGTACCATTCCCCAACTCTGGAAAAGAACCGGAGACTTACTATATATACCCCTCCGGGCTATGAAGCCAGTAATGAAAGATATCCGGTGCTTTACCTGTTACATGGAGCCGGGGGCGATGAAGAGGCTTGGATTACACTTGGCCGCACAGCCCAGATCATGGATAATCTCATTGCACAGGGTAAAGCGACACCAATGATTGTAGTTATGCCAAATGGAAATGTTTCACAATCAGCAGCACCCGGAGAAGGCAACCGTGGTTTTTACAAGCCGCAGTTCATGGTTCCAAACACCATGGATGGAAATTATGAGGCCTCCTTTCCGGATATCATGAAGTTTGTTGAAAGCAATTACCGGGTTCAGGATGATAAGGCTGGAAGGGCTATTGCCGGATTGTCAATGGGTGGATTTCATTCACTTCATATATCACGATATTACCCCAATACATTCGACTATGTGGGGCTGTTTTCAGCTGCTATTCTTCCCAACCAGGATGTGTCGCACCAGGTTTACCGTGACATTGACAGCACCTTGAAACGGCAGATGGATAATGGATTCAAACTGTACTGGATTGGAATGGGGAAAACTGATTTTTTATACGATTCGGGTAAGGAATACCTGCAACGGCTCGATAAATTAGGGATGAAATACGTCTACCGCGAAAGTGAGGGAGGCCATATTTGGAAAAACTGGCGGGTTTACCTTTCTGAATTTGTGCCGCAACTTTTTTAATAAAAAAGTTTTAAGGAGTTAGAAGAGTTTTGGATGTTTCTGGATTAGCACTGTCGCAGGAACGGAGAGAGTCCCCCTTTGCCTGCTTAGTTAGTATAAAATAATGCCAATTCTTCAAAGGGGGCAGGGGAATTGAAGCAGAAACGTTGACAATTTATCAATTTAACAATACTAATTTATGAAAACCAACCGCAGAAATTTTTTCCAGACACTGGGAACAGGAGCAGCCGGGTTAGGGCTTGCATCTGCTTTCCAGGTCACAGCCTGCAGCCAGGCAGTGAAAGCTGAAGAGGTAAATACAGGTAGTCAGGTACTATTTGTTGGCGATGATATTGCAATTGCCGAAACCAAATATGGCAGGGTTCAGGGTTTTATCCTGCGCGACATATTTCAGTTCCGGGGCATTCCTTATGGTGCCCCCACAGGAGGTAAAAACCGGTTTATGCCACCACAGCCACCTGAACCCTGGAAGGATATACTGCCTGCTGTTTGGTGGGGAAATTCTGCACCACAGATTATGGACAACAGGTATGGCAATTCATGGGCTTCATTTGTCGACCACTGGAACTATGATGATGTGAGTGAAGACTGTCTGCGGCTGAATGTATGGACACCTGCGATCGGCGACGGTAAAAAACGCCCTGTGATGGTATGGCTGCATGGTGGAGGTTATACAAATGGAAACGGCATTGAGCAGGATGGTTACATGGGTGAAAACTTAAGCAGAAAAGGAGATGTTGTTTTTGTTTCCATCAACCACAGGCTTGGTCCGATCGGCTTCAGTGATTTATCAGGTGTAGGAGGAGAAAAATATAAAGATTCAGGCAATGTAGGTGCTCTTGATATGGTGGCATCACTTGAATGGGTCCGTGATAATATTGAAGGCTTCGGAGGGGATCCTGAAAATGTGACCATCATGGGGCAGTCGGGTGGGGGCGCCAAGGTTTGTGTGCTTGGTGCAATGCCCAAAGCCAAAGGGTTATTTCATAAAATGGTGCCGCTGAGTGGCTCTTCCACAGAAGCACTTAATCAGGAGTATTCCCGTAAACTGGGGGAATATATTTTAAAGGAAGCAGGCATATCAGCACGGGAAGTAGATAAGCTTCAGGAAATGCCATGGAAGGACTACCTCCTTCTTGCAGGTGCAGCCGCACGAAAGGCTTCTGCAGAACTGGGGGCTGCCGGAATGCGTGGTGGTTTTTCTCCTGTAGCTGATGGCATAAACCTTCCGAAAGGAAAGTTTTATGGTGATGACCTGTCGGCGGATGTCCCAATGATGATATGCAGCACCTTTCATGAATGGTCTGCTGCAAGGAATAATCCTGAGCTGGAAAAGATTACAAAAGATGATGCCATTGCTGCTCTGAAACAAAGGGCAGGATTTGGCGGCGGTCTCGGGGATAAAGCTAAGGAAGCCTATGAAGCCTATGAAGCAGCCTTTCCTGGTTTAAAACCTGTTGAACTGATGACGCTGATCAGCAGTAATCGTAAGAATGTAGTTGAAACAGCTACAATCAAATCGGCTCAGAAAGCACCTGTTTATGTTGCTTGGTTTGGGTGGCAGCCACCCCTGTTTAACAACCGGATGCGTGCTTTCCATTGTCTCGATATCTGCTTTTGGTTTTACAATACTGACCTGATGCTGACCCATACAGGCGGAGGTGCACGACCAAGAGCCCTTGCTGAAAAAATGTCGGATGCATTACTGAATTTTATGCGTACAGGTAAGCCTGAAGCAGAAGGAATGCCCCAGTGGCCTTCATTTACAGCTACAAATGGAGAAACAATGATTCTTGATGATGTATGCGAAGTGAAGAATGATCCTGACAGGGAAGGGCGCAAATTATTATAGTAAAAGTACGGAACTTTTAGTTTTTCTTATATTTTAGTTTATCCCGGCAGTTGCCCAAAGGCACTGCCGGTTTATTTTTACCAACTGCCGCTGAATCCTTCTTTTAAAGCCTTATTATAATTTTCCAGGTTAAATTCATATAAATAAGGAGCTTTGTGTGCCACTCCCTCTTTTCGTTTTTCAAGCCTCGTAAGTATATTATAAGAAAGGATTCTACGTTGAAAATTACGCCGGTCAAGGGTTCTTCCTAATATCGTTTCATAAAGTTTTTGCAACTCCGGCATGGTAAACTGATCTGGCATCAGGTTATACCCGATGGGTTGATAACCAAGTTGCAGCCGCAATGTCTCCAGCGCCTTCTGAAGAATTTCCTGGTGGTCCATCATCAAATCAGAAATCTCCTCCAGTACCTTCCATTCACATCTGTCGGAAAAGAGATCAGGCTGGGGATCTACTTTTTCAAAATCAACCAGTGCATAAAAGCCTGAAGAAATAAATCGTTGCGAAAACCATTCAGTAGTGGAATCATCTCCGGCCTCCCGAAGATCCCTGACTGCAGGATTGATTTTGGACCTGTCCGGATCACTAAATACAAAAAATTGCCTGAGAAATATGTCCCTGAGTCCGGTCCGTTCTTTTAATGTCCGGGCAGCAGCCTCTTCGAGTGTTTCTTCTTTTTTTACAAAACCACCTGGTAAAGCCCACTCCCTGGAGTATTTCATCTGAAGGAGCAATACCTTTAATTGGTTTTCGTGAAATCCGAAGACAACACAGTCAAGTGATATATGATTCAGATACCCTTCCGGAGACATAATAATCATTTGATTTTTTTACAAAGAAATAAAAAAAGTTGCCTTTAGTTTTAATTATGTATGCTAAAATGATTTGAAAGCTTTAGGGTACAGGTTCAAAAGCCATGGTTCAAACAGCAGTTCACTGATTTTTATATAACATTGCATCAGGAGTAAAGATAACTTCCTCCTGACATCATCCCTGCTTGTTAAATGATTATATTTATAATGACATTGATTTAAGCAATATTGATCAAAATTTATGAAAATATTATTCATGTATTTATTAGTCGCTGCTTATATTATCCTTATATGGGGATGCAGTGACAAATGGACAGAAAAGGAAAAGGCCGGTTATAATCTCGTATTGAATGATGAGGGACGTACGTTGGGTTATAGTCCGGTTTCAGGAGTTAAGATTCTTGAAAAAGGTGGGTATGCCTTCAAGGATTTGAATAAAAACGGGAAACTGGATACTTATGAAGACTGGCGTAAACCTGTAGAGAAGCGGGCACAGGATCTTGCATCCAGGCTGAGTGTGGAGGAGATAGCTGGACTGATGCTGTACAGTGGGCATCAGTCGGTCCCTGCAGGCAGCAGAGGGGGTTTTGGCGGAGGAACATACAATGGGAAGCCATTGGCTGAGAGTGGTGCTCATCCGGGAGATCTGACCGATCAGCAGAAGGAATTCCTCACAAAAGATAATTTAAGGCACGTGCTTGTCACTTCACTTCAGTCACCAGGGATTGCAGCGCAGTGGAACAACAACATGCAGGCACATGTTGAAAGCCTGGGGCATGGGATTCCCGGCAACACAAGTTCCGATCCCCGACATGGCAGCCAGGCAGATGCTGAGTATAATGCAGGTGCAGGGGGTGACATATCCCGCTGGCCTGGCATGCTGGGTATGGCAGCCAGCTTCGACCCTGACCTGATGCATAGGTTTGGTCAAATTGCTTCCCGGGAATACAGGGCACTAGGAATTTCCACTGCACTTTCACCCCAGATCGACCTGGCTACGGAACCTCGGTGGAGTCGGTTTAGCGGAACCATGGGTGAAGATCCTGACCTTGCTGCGGACCTTGCAAGAGCTTATGTCGATGGTTTCCAGACTTCGGAAGGAGATGCCCTTCTTGAAGAAGGCTGGGGTTATCACAGTGTTAACACGATGGTGAAACACTGGCCGGGCGGAGGGCCTGAAGAGGGAGGCCGTGATGGTCACTTCGGGTATGGAGCCTATGCTGTTTACCCGGGTAACCGACTTGCTGATCATCTGAAACCTTTTACTGAAGGTGCCTTTAAATTACAAGGTCCGACAGGCATGGCTTCTGCTGTGATGCCTTACTACACTATTTCATGGAACCTGGATTCGGTTAATGGAGAAAATGTAGGTAATGCATTCAGCAGATACATTATTGAAGATATGCTCCGGGTAAAGTATGGATATGATGGTGTGCTCTGCACCGACTGGATGGTAACCGCAGATGCACCCAACGTTTTTGAATTCAGGGGAAAACCGTGGGGAGTGGAAAATCTTTCCGTAGCTGAAAGACATTATAAGGCTATTATGGCCGGTATGGATCAGTTTGGAGGCAATAACGAGATGGCTCCGGTGCTTGAAGCATACCGTATGGGGGTGGAGGAGCATGGTGAAAAGTTTATGCGGCAAAGGTTCGAAAAGTCGGCTGTAAGGTTGCTCCGGAATATATTTCGTACGGGTTTGTTCGAGAATCCTTATCTCGATGTTGATGAATCGGAGAAAGTAGTTGGTCAGCCTGAATTTATGGAGGCAGGATATGAAGCACAATTGCGGTCGGTAGTGATGCTAAAAAATCATAATGGCATTTTGCCGCTTCAGGACAGTATGAAGATTTATGTTCCTCAAAAATATATTCCTGCCGCCAGGAACTGGTTTGGACAGGAGACACCGGAGAATTGGAAGGAATCTGCCAGCAGAAGCATCATTAATCGCTATTTTGTATGGGTTGATTCCCCGGAGGAAGCTGATGCAGCATTTGTTTTTGCCGACAGTCCTCAAGGTGGAACAGGTTTTTCAACAGAGGACGCTGAAAACGGGGGTAATGGCTATGTTCCCATCAATCTTCAGTATGATCCTTATGTTGCAACACATGCCCGTGAACTGAGTCTTGCCGGGGGAAGTGCTTTTGAGGATTTTACCAACCGGTCATACAAAGGCAAAACAGGTTTAACTTCTAATTCATTTGACTTAAAGATGATTCAAACTACGAGGAAACTTATGGGGCAAAAACCTTTGATAGCAATTTTCAATGTTTCGAATCCTATGGTGATGTCTGAATTTGAAAAAATAGTCGATGTAATCCTTGTTCATTTTGGTGTACAGGACCAGGCGTTGATGGATATTCTCTCGGGGATGCAGGAACCTTCAGGATTATTGCCTTTCCAGATGCCGGCAAACATGCAGACCGTTGATGAACAGTATGAGGATACACCCCGCGACATGGAATGTTATACCGATGCAGATGGTAACACTTATGATTTTGCTTTCGGAATGAACTGGAAGGGTGTGATTCAGGATGAGAGGGTGGGAAAGTATAGATAAGTTCGGTGCAGAGTGATGGAAGACCTCTCCTGAAGTATAAGTAAGCTCCAATTCAGAGAACAAGGTATAGTATAAGTATAGTATAAGTATAGTATAAGTATAGTATAAGTATAGTATAAGTATAGTATAAGTATAGTATAAGTATAGTATAAGTATAGTATAAGTATAGTATAAGTATAGTATAAGTATAGTCC
>JAEYNZ010000127.1 GCA_023412195.1 Bacteroidota bacterium | reverse complement strand
GTACGACCAGCGAAAGCTTTATGATGAAAATTAGGAGGAAAGCCGTATGCGGGAAAATCGCACGTACGGTTTGACGAGGGGGCTACAGGGCAAAGAAAATTCTTTGCTCTGTACTCTACTCTACTGGTTTACTGGCATGGAGTTCGCGCATGAGAAATTGCCACAGATTAAAGATTGGCACAGGGGTCTGTTCGGGCCGAAAATCGCTTTTTCCAGCTGCAGATTTATCAATTTATTGAGCTTTGTGAAATCTTGCAAGGTGGGGCAATAAGGAGCTTTATTTCGTATATTTGATTATTTCAGCGATTCAGGGATAGAATGGTAATGGTAAAAGTAGAGTCTCTTCTCCAACATAGTGGTAGTTAAAAAACAGTTCCGTCACCTTCTTTTTTAAAAAATATAAATCTAGGCCATGGAATCTTTATTATTCAAGTTGTTCCTGTTCTGATAACGGCTGAGGAACAACTTTTTTTATGGGAGTGTCTGGTTTTCTGAGGGGAAATACATCGTGTTTTGACATCGGGCGCTGGCTGATTTTCCAGTCGAATCCACTTAATGTTTTTTCCTCTTCAGTTAGTTCGAAAAGTGGCTTCAGCAATCCTTCAGTGGCCTGAAGAAATGAAATCCTGAAAGCTTTTCCTTCTTTAAACCTGATGGATATCTTACTGCTTTCAACCCTGTTCAGGCCAATGATTTCCTCCTCCTGCCGGGCATAGTAAAGCGTTTGTCCGTTTCCGTTTACATCAATTTTGCTAAGTTCATTGTTTACCACATATCCTGTCATCTCTTTTCCTTTAATCTGGTCATACCGCCCCGAGTCGAGTTTTGAGATGATGAATCCATTTCCACGGAGGTGCAGTTCATCAGGTGCATCTGCCATCTGTTTCATTTCAATGGTGTTGGCGGTCATCTGGTGAATATCCGACCATATAACCGGGCTTTTGAATAACTGCACTACTGAGTCTTTTGTAAAATAAACAAGCGAATCACACATTCCCTGAAGGTCGGTCCGGTAAAACCTGGTGCCATGGTATGCAAGAACCAGTTTTTCCCCCTCCACCAGATCAGGTATGGTACGCAAGGTATCGGCATGCAGGAACAGTGTATCTTTTTCGGAGTACATCATGAAAAGTGCAGAATCAGTTACAGTGGCAATTTCCAGTTGATCGTTATAATCAGCAACATTGCCTGTTACTGAAATATTGTTTTCGATGTCATCCATGATAACGCTTCCTAAAGCTCTTCCCATTCCGTCCACTTCATTGTATTTTATATACTTCGCCCTGAGATGTTGCTTTTCATTGGAAACAACGGGGTTTTTCAGAAGTTCTGCTTCACCGCTTTCGGTGTTATACCATCCGTCTTCGGCGTATATGGTATTGAGGGAATCACGGATGGTTGTAGGGCCTACAATAAAAGCCATTCCGGTTTTGGTGTTGTATATGAGGGTATCGCTGTTTAACGTATAGTTGTCATTCATTGCTTCCACATCGATATAGAAATGAATGATGTCAGTGTCGACATAATATCTTCCCACTTTGCTGGTGAGTGTATTGAGACTGTCAATAATTTTTCCATTGCTGTTATAAAAGCCAGTGTTGGCCGCAAGGTCATAATTCAGGGTATCGGTATAGAGCGTTGTGCTTTTATTAATAAGCCTGACACTATGATAGGCTGTAGCCTTGCTGATATCACCGTTATAATAAATTTTCCGGGCATACAGGTTGAGTGTATCGCCCTGGTTGATGCGAACGTTGCCAAATGCATCTACCCTGTTTGTTCCTGTGTAGGTGTAGGCGCTGTCAGCCCACATCAGAATGTTTTCATGCCTGATTCGCAGAGGGCTTCCAATCAGCCGTTGTGCATTTGGAGCAATATTTTCATCTGCTTCCAGTAAATCGGCCTCTTCAATAATGATTTTCTTTTTTTCCTGTGCAAAACCAGCCATAGAAAGAAACAGGATCATAGCCAGCAGCATCACCCTGATACATGACCTGGAAGCAAACTGATATTCCGTGTTCGCAGCAGTTTGTAAAAAAACTTTATGTATGCCTGATATGGTCAAATTTCTGTTCTGTTTTCTAAATTCCAACAGTAGCTGTAAGGTAAAGAAGCAGTGTTTCCCATTGAATTACAACAACTCCCTGATAATATGACCTACTGAAATATTTTCAGCTTCAGCTTTATAATTCTTAATAATCCTGTGCTGGAGGATTGAATGAGCAACAGCAGTTACATCTTCAATATCAGGAGAGTATTTACCGTGCAGGGCTGCATGTGTTTTCGCGCCTATAACCAGGTATTGTGATGCTCTTGGACCTGCACCCCATTTAAGATACTGCTGTGCTATGGAAGAGCTCTTTCCATTACCGGGCCTGGTTTTGGCTGCGAGTGAAACAGCATAATTCAATACATTGTCGTTTATGGGAATCTTGCGGATTAAATCCTGAAAGAAAATGATTTCCTGCGCCGTAATAACAGGATTCAGCTCAAAGGTAAGGTTGGAAGTTGTGTTTTTGACAATGGTTATCTCGTCTTCATATTTTGGATAATCCAGCCATACTGAAAACATAAACCTGTCAAGTTGTGCCTCAGGAAGTGGATAAGTACCTTCCTGTTCTATTGGATTTTGTGTTGCAAGAACGAAGAATGGATTTTCGAGTTCAAAGCGTTGTCCTGCTGCCGTGACTGCTCTTTCCTGCATGGCCTCAAGAAGTGCCGACTGGGTTTTTGGGGGTGTACGGTTAATTTCGTCTGCAAGGATGATATTTGCAAAGAGAGGCCCCTGGTTAAACCTGAACTGGCGTTCCTTGTCGAGGATCTCTGTGCCGATAATATCAGATGGCATTAGGTCGGGTGTGAATTGGATTCGGTTGTACTTAAGGTCAAGAATTTTTGCAATAGTTGTTACAAGTAATGTTTTTGCAAGTCCCGGTACACCGATTAACAAGACATGCCCACGGCTGAAAAGCGATACCAGCACCTGGGTCAGGACTTCATCCTGCCCGTAAATGACTTTGGAAATCTCCTTTTTCAAAAGGCTGAATTTTTCCCGCAGCGCATCAAGCGCTTCCACATCGTTTTTGTACACCATATCGAACAGGTTCTTATTGGATTTCAGGGTTATTTTCTCCAGTTATTAAATTCAAAATTGCAGTTGGCATACGTATCATCAATCCTGATGTAGGTTTGTTCCTGTTTGCTGGCAATCCATTTTTCAAGTCGTTCTTCCCTCTTCTTTTGCAGGAAGAGGTCAGAGAGATGCTGATAATCGTCCTGCAGGTTGGCTTTGTGGGATTCTGTTTTATCAACCAGTCTGACCAATGCATACACAGGCTGCCTGCTTTCAGGATCAATGGTTTCAAAAGGATCTGATATTTCACCAATTTTCAGATTTGACAGAATCTTGCTAACAGTTCCTTCCAGTTCTTCAACTGTGAATTTAGATGACATGGTATTGGGATTGGTAACCAATCCTCCACTGTTCACGGTGTTTCTATCAGAAGAAAAACGCCCTGCAGCTTCTGCAAATGAGATTTGTTCCTTCCTGATCAGGTTGGCAAGACTGTCGAGTCTGAGTTTTGCTTCTTCCTTTGCCTCAGGCGATACTTTTGGTGACATAAGGATGTGCCTGGTATTTACCTTATCACCCCGCCGGTCGATAAGTTGAATAATATGAAATCCGAATTCACTTTCCACTACATTTGAAATTTTATCCCCTTTAAGGTTAAAAGCAGCAGCAGCATATTCCGGGTCAAGTTGTGCCCGTCCGAGATATCCAATTTCACCTCCTGCATTTGCTGACGGTCCTTCAGAATACATGACTGCCATTGCGGCGAAACTTGAACCTGCTTCAATCCTGTTCTTTAGTTCCCGTAACTCTGCCTTTACCCTGTTTTCCTCTTCAAGTGAAATTTCAGGGCGAAGGATGATCTGTGCATACTCATACTGGGCTGGGATTACAGGAACCTCATCCTGTGGCAGATTTCTGTAAAACTGCCTTACTCCTGATGGAGTAACCGTAACATCCTGTATAATTTTGTTACGCATCTGGTTGCTCATCAGGTAATCTCTTACGCTTGTTCTCATTTCTGACCGGATTTCTGCCATTGGCTTTTTCCAGAAATTTTCCACAGCCGCTTCTGATCCAAAATAGGATACATATGTCTGTAGTTGTGCTTCCATTTGCTGATTGACCTGACTATCGGTAATGATAATGAGGGTATCCATTTCTGCTTCAGCTATCAACAGCTTGTCAATCAGAATATGTTCGAAAATTTCGCACTTCATATCTCCATCCGATGTAGTACCCTGTGCCTGCTGTTCCATGTACATTTTCTCGATATCGGATTTCAGCACGATGTTGCCGCCAACAATGGCTACAATCTGGTCGATTACCCTGTCCTGAGCAAACAGATTACTGCCAGTGGACCATATAATCAGCATGATGACCGTTGCCTTTATTACCTTATTAATTCTCATTTTTTTCAAGATTATAAATTTTAAAAATGTTTTTATTTACCCCTTCCTGATAAATATTGTTTTCAAGGTCTCTTAAAAATTCTATTTTTCTGCGGTTTAAAATTAAGCTTTTAATATTTTCCCTGACATATTCTTCAGGAGCCTGTTCGTTTTTAAGCAAATAATCCTGAATGGCAACCAGGTGGTATATATTTTGATCAGAAAATTCAATAAACTGGTTTTTTTTCAGATACTCCTCCGGTTTATCAACTGTAGTAGGAAAATTGTTCATGATCCTTTCAAATTCAACCCACCTGTCGTTTAAAATATCATAGGATTTAGCATATTGCGTGCAATATTCCTTCAAGTTTGCAATTCCTTCTTCACTTGTATCGCTGCAAAGTTTTTTCAAATTATCAGGGTTGGCAAAATCAACAGGTATTTTAATTGACACAGCTTTTACTATGATTTGGTTCAACTTAAAGTTTTCTGCATTTTGCAAATAGTATTCCATAGTTTCTGCATCACTCACAGTTGTATTCATCTTCTGGGCCATCAGTTCATTCTTATATCTGAAAATGATGAGTGAATTGCGGTATTCCTCCAGTTCGCGATCAACATCTTTTAAATCTGCCGTCAGGTTTTCTTCAGCTTTTTGAAGCATCAATTCCTGACTGATCCATTTTCTGATATAGTCATCAGCCATGACTGCACTGTCGGTTGGATTAAGGTCATAAGGAATAACGGCAGAAACTTCAGAAAGGTAAAGCTTCTTTTCACCAACTTCAGCCATGACCGTATCATTAACTTCATCTGCAGGTATGCAACCGCTGATCATAACAGTTAATAATATAACCCCATATGGGATGAACCATTTAAACATGCGAAATTGTCTTCAGTAATTTCTTGTTCACTTTAATTTTATACTTTTTTTTCAACTCCTTCAGCCACTTTTCTTCAAGGTATTCCTGATATGCAGATATATATAAGCCTCTGGCTTCATCCAGTTTTTTAGGTTCAGGAGATACAGTTTCCCCCCTGACCATGGTCAGAGAAGGATTGAATCCTGCAGGAGCCGGTTCGCTCCATACAAAATAGTCTATAACCGGATTGTCACCTTTCTCCCAAATTCCTTCTGTTATATCAATATTTTTTTCATCGATGTTCAAAAGGTCTTCTACTTCAGATAAGGAAATTCCGGAATCAAAAAATTTCTCCGCCTCCTGGCATGTGTTTTCATCCTGGCATGTAATGATGAGTCCTTTAAACCTTTCCTCCCAAAGAAATTTGCCTGGATTTTTACTGTAGTAATTTAATAGTCCCGTAGTATCGTCGGCAGCAGTTTTCCATATTTTATCTTCCATGATATTGAAAAACAGCAGTCCATCATGATATTCCTGCATTAAATACCTGAAATCAGGATGCTTTTCTTCAAGTTTTGAATCTTCAAGATTGATGATTTCTGCTTCCTCCCATATATCATAGTGATCGGCAAATACACCATCAGTGATTTTTTGCTTTTGCAGGAATTTTCTGAAGTCACTGATGTAGAATTTTTTATTGTCAATTGAGAACAGCGTAGCATCATTGGAAATATTTTCAGTTACAGGGAGATTTTCAATTCTGCTGAGGTTCTCAGTCAATTTCCTGAATCCATATTCTTCTTTTAGATTCCCGACGAAGACCTTTCGGGTGCTGTTACTTCTTTCAGGATCTTTTTTAATGTTAGCCTCAATACGTTCCCGGCTCTCAGCGAAGGAGGGAACAGGGCGCTGATCTATTTTTTTTATAATGTGGTACCCGAACTGGGTTTCCACGGGCTTTGAAATGTCACCTGGGTTTTGAAGGGCAAAAGCCGGTTCAGAAAATTCAGGTATCATTTGGTTTGCAGAAAACCATGGCATTTCACCTCCCTCTGCAGCAGAACGCCTGTCGTCAGAAAATGATGCTGCTATTTCTGCAAAATCTGCTCCCTGAATTAAAAGGTTATAGACCGAATCGACTTCAGCCTTTATCTCATCTTTATCATAAGGCTCATCGCGCGGAAATATTTTCATGATATGTGCCACTTTTATTTCTCCCTGGTTTTCACGCAGGTCGTGAACCTTGATCAGATGATAGCCAAAGGATGTTCTCACTGGTTCAGAAACTTCTCCCACTGGCGTACTGAAAGCAACATTCTCAAACGGTGTTACCATTTGAAAGGCTGAAAAATAACCCAGTCTTCCTTTATTGGAACGCACCGAAGGATCTTCACTGTACTCAAGGGCAGCTGCGTCAAAATCCTTTCCGTTCAATATTTCACCTCTTACCATTTGTGCCTTTCCCAGAGCAGCAAGATCCTGTTCATTTCCTGCATCCTGGGGTACCCGGAAAAGGATATGGCTGGCATTTACTTCCTTTTTCATTCTGTCGTAAAGAGCCCTTACCATTTCCTCATCATATTTCATATCGGTAAGATAAGGGGCGGCAAGATCTTTTCTGTAACCTGCAAGTTCGGTTTTAAAAGAAATTGCAGTATCCATTTTAAGATGAAGAGCTTCAATTACCTTTAACTTGAAGTTGACATACATGCCGAGGTATTCTTCCGGAGATTTAATACCTGATTCATCCATCAGGTTCCGGTTGTTCTTGTTATATATTCTTTCATATTCTTCTTTGCTGACTTCATGAGAGCCAATGCGGATCAGTACCTCGTTCTGCTGTGCGGAAAGGACAGCAGGTATCAGCACGACCAAAAAAAATATAAACCTCATTCTTATCATTTCAGATCATTTTACTGAGGGCTGCTGTAGTTAGGTGCTTCACGGGTTATGGAAACATCATGCGGATGACTCTCGAGTACACCAGCATTGGTGATTTTAGTAAATTTTGCCTGTTGAAGCAATTCTATATCTCTGGCACCACAATAACCCATGCCTGCTCTTAAACCACCAATAAGCTGGTAGAGGACTTCATAAAGTGTCCCTTTATAAGGAACACGCGCCGCAATTCCTTCAGGTACAAGTTTTTTGATATCTTCTTCCATATCCTGAAAATACCTGTCTTTTGAACCTTTTTGCATGGCTTCGATGGAACCCATCCCACGGTAAGATTTAAACTTACGGCCTTGATAAAGAATTGTTTCACCTGGTGATTCCTCGACTCCTGCAAATAAGCCTCCGGCCATGACCGAATTGGCACCTGCTGCTATAGCTTTCACTATGTCGCCCGAATACCTGATGCCACCATCGGCAATAACAGGTATTCCACTGCCTTTAATGGCTTTTGCAACACTATAAACTGCCGAAAGCTGCGGGATACCCACGCCTGCAATAACCCGTGTAGTGCAGATGGAACCAGGCCCTATGCCAACCTTTACTGCATCAGCACCAGCTTTTATAAGTGCTTCTGCTGCTTCTCCTGTTCCAATATTTCCTGCTACAACATCTTTTTCGGGATATTTCGCCTTTATTTTTTTAAGCATTTCAAGCACCCCTTTTGAATGTCCATGAGCCGTGTCAATTACAAGGGCATCAACCTGTGCCTTGATAAGTTCGTCAACCCGTTCCATTGTATTGACAGCTATTCCGATACCTGCTGCAACACGGAGCCGCCCTTTTTCATCTTTGCATGCAAGGGGCTTGTCTTTAGCCTTGGTGATGTCCTTATAGGTTACCAACCCGATCAGTTTATTGTTTTTGTCGACAACAGGCAGCTTTTCAATTTTATAGTGCTGAAGGATTTCAGCTGCCTTTTCAAGATCGGTCGATTCAGTGGTTGTGACAAGGTTTTCCTTCGTCATGACCTGGCTGATGGGACGCAACATGTTTTTCTCGAATCTTAGGTCACGGTTGGTTACAATCCCCTTCAGAAGCCCCTGATTGTCCACAACCGGTATCCCTCCGATTTTAAACTTCGCCATGATTTCAAGTGCATCGGCCACTTTTTTATCAGGGCTGATTGTGATGGGATCATAGATCATTCCGTTTTCAGCCCGTTTAACAGTAGTTACCTGATGAGCCTGTTCTTCAATGTCCATGTTTTTATGAATCACTCCAATTCCTCCCTCACGTGCAATAGCAATCGCCATCTTATATTCGGTGACAGTATCCATCGCAGCGCTCACAACCGGTGCATTGATGATGATGGAACGTGAAAACCTGGATGTAAGATCCACTTCGAAAGGTAAAATTTCGGAATAGGAGGGGATCAATAAAACATCGTCGAAAGTTAATCCTTCCAAAACAACTTTATCGGCAAGAAATGACATGGGCTTCGTTTTTAATTAAATATAACCGCAAAACTATAAAAAAATAGGTTATTCAGGTTATTGACAACCCGATTGCGGCCATTTGTACTAATAAAAATTGTTAAACGCACCGACTGATTGAGCAGAATAAAATTTAAAAGTCAGATATATTTTATACAGCATTCAAAGTGCTCATTTTCTTAACTTTGTTTTTTGTTATTGGTGTAGATAAAAGCTGCCAGAATTAGGTTACATGTGGTTTTAATTGGTGAAAAACAGATGTAAAACAACCATCACAAATTATTTAAATTATAAAGGATGGGTTTACATGATTGATTCGAAATCATTTGGAAATATTAATTTTACAGTTAGCATCAAATCATATTGGGGTTTGGGTTTAAATGGAAGATTTCAGAAAGATACTTAATAAGTTTTGGGGGTTTCCGGAGTTCCGCCAATTGCAGCTTGAAATTATAGAATCGGTAGCATCAGGAAAGGATACCCTTGGATTAATGCCCACAGGGGGTGGTAAATCAGTGACTTTCCAGGTATATTCACTTTCCAGAAAAGGCATCTGCATAGTCATAACACCATTGATTGCCCTGATGAAAGACCAGGTGGAAGGACTCCACCGAAAGGGGATAAAAGCACTGAAAATTCACAGTGGAATGTCACGTCATGAAATTAATTTTACACTTGATAATGCAGTGTGGGGCGACTATAAATTTCTTTACATTTCTCCTGAACGGATTCAGTCGGATCATTTCCAGGAAAGGTTGATGAAGATGGATGTGAATCTGATTGTAGTTGATGAAGCACATTGTATTTCCCAATGGGGATATGATTTTCGCCCCAGCTATATGAACATTGTACAATTAAGGGAATTGATTCCGGATGTTCATTTTCTGGCTCTTACTGCTACGGCAACACCACAGGTTGTTAGTGACATTCTGGATAAGTTACGTTTTAAAAATTCAAATGTTCTTAAAATGTCCTTCCAGCGTACCAATCTAAGTTACCTGGTCAGGCAAAAAGAAGATAAAATGGGTTATCTTTTCAATACCCTTGAAAAATTCAAAAGATCGGGTGTTGTATATGTCCGCAGCCGGAAAGGTACCCGTGAAATTGCATCAGAACTAAGGAAAAAAGGAATTTCAGCAGATTTTTTCCACGCCGGACTGAGCACTGCAGTCAGAAATGTAAAACAGGATGAATGGCTGAAGGGGAAAACTTCTGTGATAGTGGCTACAAATGCTTTTGGCATGGGTATAGATAAGCCTGACGTGAGATTTGTAGTACATGTAGATCCTCCCGATTCACTTGAAGCGTATTTTCAGGAGGCGGGCAGGGCAGGCCGTGATGGTAAAAAAGCTGTTGCTGCATTGTTATTCAGCAGTGCTGACAAAACAAAACTTAAAAAGCATGTTTCGGTTGCTTATCCTGAAATTGAATCAATAAAAAGAATTTACCAGGCTTTATGTAATTACCTTAAAATAGCCGAAGGATTTGGTAAAGGTCAGGTATTCGAGTTCAGCCTGCAGGATTTTGCCCAGTCGTTTAAGTTTCAGCAGGCCATGGTGTTTAACAGTCTTAAGATTCTGCAGCGTGAAGGATATCTAGAATTTACCGAGGAGGTGGATAATCCTTCAAGAGTTCATTTTCTTGCATCACGGGATGATTTGTATAAGTTTCAGGTGGCCAATGCCACTTTCGACGATTTTATCAAGTTGCTATTGCGGTCCTACACCGGGCTTTTCAATGGTTATGTAAACATTGATGAGGAACTCATGGCAAAACGTGCAGGAATTAGTCAGGAGGTGGTTTATAATTTTTTGAAGCATCTCAGGAAGGCCGGGATTATTGACTATGTTCCGCGAAAGAGAACTCCTTTCATTTATCTTTCCAAAGAGCGTATAGTTCCCGACAGGTTAAAGATATCGAAAGAAAACTATGACTTCAGGAAAAGGGATTTTCTGAGAAGGGTGGATGCTGTGATCAACTATGCAACATCAAACACGAGATGCCGCAGCCAAGTGCTGCTTGAATATTTTGGTGAAAAGGATGCTCCTGAATGCGGTAGTTGTGATGTCTGCCAGACCCTGAACAGATCGGGGATTACCTCATTTGAATTCCGTGAAATCAGCAGACAGGTGAAAAGATTGCTGGTTGAACCCTCCTCTTATGAATCACTGTTGCTAAACCTGGAGGGGAACCGTGAAAAACAGATGGAGGTTTTAAAATGGCTGATCGATAACCGGAAGATTTTGGTGCGGGTGGATAATAAGCTGGAATGGGCAGATGAAAATCAGGAAACTGTGCAGGGGGAATTATAAGTCATCAGGCACCTTTCAATGAATCCGAACCGATACTCTTGAAAATCTTTATTATTTTTGCATCAGTTTTCATTAGCTGAACATGATGGACAATGAGGATTTTCATTCAATAGTTTACTCGAAGAATGTTGTGGAATTTGTTACTGTAGCCAACGAATATTGTAATATTATTGAAAATATTCAGCGGTATTCCATGGAACAGAATTTGCAAAATCTTAGAAGGATTTTGCCCTTGCTGTACTTCAAAGCAACATTGCTCCCTGAAAATGAAAAGGTATTGGATGAAGAACTGGAAAAGTTTGTAAGCGAGTTTGAGTATATTCGCTGGCAGCAGCGATGGATGCAGGCATTGGGAGAATTCGACAATTATTATGAGGTGTTTGATCCCGATATCCAGTTTGGGCAAGAGACTGTAACTGCAAGCATTACAGAAAACCTGATGGATATATACCAGGATCTGAAGGATTTTTTAATGTCATACAGCATAGGTGACGAAGCATTGATGAATGATGCGCTGAATGAATGTTCCCTTCATTTTGATGATTTCTGGGGGCAGCGGCTTGTCAATGTGCTGCGTGCTGTTCATAAACTCGTTACCGACAGAGTTGAATTTGATAAAGAGGGCAGGGCAGGTGACGATAAGGATATAAAACCCGGAACAGGTAACCCCGATTGGCTGGATAAATTTTGGGGAACTGCTTCCGATGATGATGCATAAAAAGATGTTTAAGGAAAGTATAACAAAAGAGGAATTAACAGATTTGCCGTTAAAATGGTTTGAGGGGGAGATTATTGTTATAGATAACCCGGAGCAGGTTGATGATGCAGTAGATATCCTTGCAAAACATCAGGTGATTGGATTTGATACAGAAACACGTCCTGCATTTAAGAAAGGGGTTCTTAACAGAGTTGCTCTTCTTCAGCTTTCTACTGCTGATAAAGCTTTTTTGTTCAGGGTAAACAGGACAGGCATTCCGCCATCTCTTCAGCAATTGTTGTCAAATCCGGCTATAATAAAACCAGGTGTAGCCATACGCGATGATATCAAGGGCCTTCAGGCCATATCGAAATTTAAGCCCCAGGGATTCATTGAGTTGCAGGACCATGCCAAAGAAATGGGTATTCTTAATTTCAGCCTCAAGAAACTGGCCGCCATTGTTTTGGGATTCCGTATATCGAAATCACAGCAATTGTCAAACTGGGAATCGGCTGCACTTACGGAGGCACAACAGATTTATGCTGCAACAGATGCGTGGGCTGCTCTTGAAATTTATAAAACAATGTTTAATAAGAACTGAACCATGCCTGAAGAATTTATCAGGATTTATCTTAAACCAGGTAAAGACCAGTCTCTTAAAAGATTTCATCCCTGGGTATTCTCAGGTGCCATTCAAAGAATGGAAGGTAAACCCTCAGAAGGAGATCTGGTATCGGTTTATTCAGGCAATAACGAATTTTTGGGTATCGGACATTACCAGATTGGAACCATTACGATAAGAATGGTCTCCTTTACAGAAAAAACTCCCGGTACCGGCTTCTGGAAAGAAAAAGTAGAAAGAGCCTGGAGGTGCAGGCAACAGATTGGTATTGGAAAGCATCAGCACACAAATGTATTCAGATTGATTCATGGCGAAGGTGATAACCTTCCCGGCCTGGTAGTGGATTACTATAATGGAACGGCTGTTATACAAATGCATTCGGTAGGAATGTATCATATCAGGCACAATATTGTAAAAGCCTTGCATGAAGTATTGGGAAATCAGTTAAAAGCTGTGTATGATAAAAGTGAAAAAACACTTCCCTTTAAAGCCGCCATACAACCAGCTGATGAATGGATCTCAGGAACACCTGATACAGACATTGTAACCGAGAATGGTCTCAAGTTTAAAGTAGACTGGGAAACAGGTCAGAAAACGGGATTCTTTATTGATCAGCGTGAAAACCGCCTTTTGGTTCAAAGTCTTTCAGGGGGGCGGGATGTTTTGAATATGTTTTGTTATACAGGAGGGTTTTCTGTATATGCTTTAAACGGAGGTGCAGCAATGGTTCACTCTGTAGACTCTTCAGCAAAGGCGGTTGAACTGACGAATGAAAATGTTGAACTTAATTTCCCTGGCGAAAAGCGACACGAGGCATTCATTGCTGACGGTATGGAGTTCCTGAAGAATATTCATGACAAGTATGATTTGATCATTCTGGATCCACCTGCTTTTGCAAAACACCGTCAGTCTCTTCCCCAGGCGTTGCAGGCGTATAAGCGTATCAATACACGGGCATTTGAACAAATCAGGCCCGGTGGCCTGGTTTTTACTTTTTCCTGCTCACAGGTTGTGTCAAAAGAACGTTTCAGAGAATCAGTATTTACAGCAGCAGCAATTTCAGGCCGATCCGTCAGAATTCTGCACCAGCTTTCCCAGCCAGGTGACCACCCTGTGAATATTTATCATCCGGAAGGAGAGTACCTGAAAGGTTTGGTGCTTTTTGTGGAGTAGTCTTAAGAAGCAATGGTGAAGGATCCTGATTCCTTTTAATTTACATTTTCTATATTTGCAGCTTTCAGAACAGTTTAATATCATAATGATGGATGGTCATTCAATTGTATATCAGTTAATAAAAGAATTAGAAGGAAAATCTATTACAGAAAAACTTCGTCAACTTGCACTCAGCTTTCCGGAAAAGGTAGTATTCACTACCAGCTTTGGTTACGAAGACCAGGTAATAACCGATATGATTTTCACTGAAGATATACCATTGGAAGTAGTGACGCTCGACACAGGCAGGATGTTTGAGGAAACATATAAAGCTTTTCGCAGTACTGTAGAAAAGTATGGCAAAAATATCAGGGTCTTTTTTCCTCCTGCAGATAAGGTGGAAAAGCTAATGACTGAAAAAGGGCCGTTTAGTTTTTATGAATCAGTGGAAAACAGAAAGGAATGTTGCTTTATACGTAAAGTGATTCCTTTGAAGCGGGCACTGGAGGGGAAATCTGTGTGGATTACAGGGCTAAGGGCAGATCAGTCTGCCAATCGCAGTACGCTGCATGAATTTGAATGGGATGAAGCAAACGGTATAGTCAAGTTCAATCCTTTAATCGACTGGAATATAGATCAGGTAAAACAGTATGTGAAGGAAAAGCATGTACCTTATAATGTTTTGCATGACAGAGGTTTTATCAGTATTGGGTGCGAGCCCTGCACCCGTGCGGTCAGGCCCGGGGAAGATTTTCGTGCCGGACGGTGGTGGTGGGAACAGAATTCAGGAAAGGAATGCGGTTTACACGAAACCAAATAAAGGTTATTTTTAATTATTAAGCTGGTTAACCGGTGTCATTTCTATTTCCTCCAAATAAACCGTCAGTTCTCTGAATGCATTATCCAGAGAGATTTCCACTTTCTTTATTAACCCTGGAATGTTGTCGGTATTGTTGCAGGCTGCATCCATCTGAATGTGTTTGAGATCTGCTCCGGTTTCATTCATCATAAAAATCATTACTGACGATTTGGCCGTATGAGCTTCTTTCGCCAGGTTTTCATTTTGATTTTCATAAAGATACTTGTTCATGTTGGATAGAAATTCCGGGATCTGATGCAAAAAAATCCGTATAAGTTCCTTTTTAAAATCAAGATCGCCGCCGGATATTTCCTCAAGGTAGTCCAGGTTTACAAACTGAAATCGTTGATTCATGGTTAATAGAATAATAGAGGTGCAAGTTAATGAAATAATTCAATAACTGATACCGTTTAAAGGCTGATATAATTCATATGAACAGAAATGCTGATTCTGTAGCTTTGTAAAAAATTATTTATCTCTGAATATGAAGAAAACAGCATTAAATGATACCCACAGGGAAGCCGGTGCCAAAATGGTGGCCTTTGCCGGTTATGACATGCCTGTAGAATACAGTGGTATAAAAAGTGAACATCTTGCAGTTCGCAATGCAGTTGGAGTTTTTGATGTATCGCACATGGGTGAGTTTTGGGTTAAAGGACCCAAAGCATTGGCACTGATTAAAAAAATTTCTTCCAATGATCCAACCATACTTCATCCGGGGCAGGCACAGTATACCTGTTTTCCAAATGGCAGGGGCGGCATCGTTGACGATTTTCTGGTATATTGTTTTAATCAGGATAAATATCTGATGGTGGTGAATGCATCCAATATAGAAAAAGACTGGAATTGGATAAGCCAGCAGAATACAGTTGGTGCTGATATTGAGAATGTGTCTGATCACATCAGCCAGTTGGCAGTGCAGGGACCTTTTGCTGTGAAAACACTTCAAAAGCTGACCGACGTCAATCTTCATGAAATGAAATTTTACAGTTTTACTGAAGGACATATGGCTGGGATTGATCATGTCATTATTTCTGCAACAGGCTATACCGGTGCCGGAGGCTTTGAATTGTATTGTAAAAATGAAGATGTGGTCAGGCTTTGGAATGAAGTGTTTAAGGCAGGAGAGGAGTATGGAATTAAACCTGTAGGATTGGGTGCCCGTGACACTTTGCGGCTTGAAATGGGATATTGCCTGTACGGCAATGATATTGATGACACTACATCTCCCATTGAAGCTGGACTTGGATGGATTACCAAGTTCAATAACGGACGTGAATTCATTGACCGCGACTTTCTCATGATGCAGAAGAATGAAGGTGTCGGTAAAAGGCTGAGGGGATTTGTAATGCTGGAAAAAGCTATACCCCGGCACGGATATGAACTTACTGATGCGGGTGGAACAGTTATTGGGACCGTCACTTCAGGTACTATGTCGCCTGTTCTGGAAAAAGGGATTGGTCTTGGATATGTTGCCAGGGAGTATGCAGCATCGGGAACATTGATATATGTTAAAATAAGGAATAAGCAGGTGCCTGCGGAAATTGTAAAATTGCCTTTTATTTAATTTTGATATAAATTTTCCTGTTTTTTTTCTAAAAACTGACAATCTTCTGCAGAATCAAATAAATTTGTAGTACGAGGTATTGGATAATGATATGTTGTATATCATGTTTTTTGGAACCAAAAATTTTCTGATATTGATTTTTCTCATCTGCAAGTCACTGTTATTTCACTTATTTTGAAAAAGGTGTTGCATTGATAATGGTTATATTAAATCACCTAAAATGTTTTTAGAATGAAGAAACACAATTTCCACGCAGGACCTTCGATTCTGCCTGAATTTACAAAGGAAAAAACGGCTGAAGCTGTGATCAATTTTGCCGGAACAGGTCTTTCCGTTATGGAAGTTTCGCACCGGAGCAAGGAATTTGTTGCTGTAATGGAAGAAGCCCGTACACTTGTGAAAGAACTGCTGAATGTTCCTGATGGTTATTCAGTGCTTTTCCTGCAGGGAGGCGCCAGTCTGCAGTTTTTGATGGCACCTTATAACCTGATGGGTAAGAAGGCCGCCTATCTGAACACTGGAATGTGGGCTTCCAAAGCAATTAAAGAAGCTAAAAATTTTGGAGAAGTGGTAGAAGTGGCGTCATCAAAGGAAGCCAACTTTAATTATATCCCCAGAAATTATGAAGTACCAGGCGACGCAGATTATCTTCATATCACTACAAACAATACCATTTTTGGAACCGAGTTGCTTTCTGACCCTGATGCAGCTATTCCCCTGGTAGCCGATATGTCATCTGATATCTTCAGCAGGCCTGTAAATATATCGAAGTACAATCTGATTTATGCAGGTGCACAAAAGAACCTTGGCCCCTCGGGTGCTACTTTGGTTATTGTGAAAGAAGAAGCATTGGGGAAAACAGACAGGCCTATTCCTACTATGCTTGATTACAAGGTTCATATTGCACAGGATTCAATGTTTAACACGCCTTCAACTTTAGCTGTTTTTGGTTGCCTTCAGACACTTAAATGGCTTAAGAACATTGGAGGAGTGGAGGGAATTGAAAAGATCAATGCAGAAAAGGCAGGTATACTTTATAATGAACTGGAGAGGAATAAAATGTTTGTCCCAACTGTTCCTAATCCGGGTGATCGTTCCCGGATGAATGTAACCTTTGTGATGGCACCAGAGTATTCAGAACTTGAAAAGGATTTTCTGGATTTCGCGACCTCGAAGGGAATGGTAGGAATTAAAGGACACCGGTCCGTTGGAGGATTTAGGGCATCTATTTATAATGCCATGCCTGTTGAAAGCGTAAAGGCTCTCATAGAAACCATGCAGGACTTTGAAAAAAACAAATAACAGAAGTGCAGGTTAAGCCCTGCATTTTTTTTGAACTAAAACATGCGAGATGAGAAAAGTATTAGTTGCAACTGAAAAACCGTTTGCTCCTGTTGCTATTAAGAAGATCAGGAAGATTTTTCAAAAAGCAGGTAATGATTACCAGCTTGATTTACTTGAGAATTATATTCACAAGGATGATTTGCTTCGGGCCGTAGCCAGTGCCAATGCATTGATTGTAAGAAGCGATATTGTAGATCCTGAAGTTATTGATGCTGCACCAAACCTCAAAATTGTTGTAAGGGCAGGTGCGGGTTATGATAATGTGGATCTGGATGCTGCTACGGCAAAGGGCATTGTGGTGATGAATACACCCGGACAAAATTCGAATGCAGTGGCTGAACTGGCTATTGGCCTCGCTATTTTTGGTTTAAGGGAGATGTTCAGCGGAAAGCCGGGAGGAGAATTGCGGGGCCGTACACTTGGCTTACATGGTTTTGGCTATGTAGCACGAAATGTATTTAGAATAGCAAGGGCTTTCGGTATGAAAGTAATTGTATATACAAGGTACAGTAAAGGTGCCGCTGCTGCTACCGGATTGAAGGTGACTGGTTCACTTGAAGAACTCTATGAAAAAAGCGATGTAGTGTCGATTCATGTACCGGCAAGGGGGGAGCATCTTAAGTCAGTGAGTTATGAAGTGATGAAACATCTAAAGGATGGTGCGGTGATTGTAAACACAGCACGAAAGGAAGTGGTTAATGAAGAAGACCTGGTTAAAATTATGGATGAAAAGCCCCATATTAAATACATGTCGGATATAACGCCTGATTGCGAAACTCTTTTTGAAGAAAAGTTTAAGGGCCGTTATTTCTTCACGCCAAAAAAAGCAGGTGCACAGACAGCTGAGGCCAATATCAATGCGGGAGTCGCTGCAGCAGAGCAAATAGTTGATTTTTTTGATAAAGGTGATGTTTCGTATCAGGTGAATAAATGGTAAAGTTGCAGCCTGATTAAATTCTGTTTTCAGTTTCAATTTTTAGTCATACTATAAATATAAACTAATGGCAATAGTAAAACCGTTCATAGGGCTTCGTCCTCCAAGAGAGATAGTAAAAGAACTGGCATGTCTGCCTTATGATGTAATGAATACCCAGGAAGCAGCAAAAATGGCATCCGGGAAGGAAAAATCACTTCTTCGCATTACACGGGCCGAGATTGAGTGTCCTGATGTTGAGGATATCCATTCTGAAGAAGTATATCAAAAAGCAGTTGAAAATTTCAAAATTTTCCGTGAAAAAGGTTGGCTGGTTCCGGATGGGGAACCCCGGTTTTACATATATGCCCAAACAATGAACGGGCGCACGCAGTATGGAATAGTAGGTGGGGCTGCCTGTGCCGATTATGAAAAAGGTTATATTAAAAAACATGAACTGACAAGGCCTGAGAAGGAGGAAGACAGAATGGTGCTTACGCGTTACCTCAACGCAAATATTGAACCTGTTTTTTTTGCTTATAAATCGGTTCATGAAATAGATGCAATCGTTAAGGAGGTCATTGCAAATGAACCTGACTATGATTTTACTGCCGAAGATGGTTTTGGACACCAATTCTGGGTAGTTGGCGACAGAAATAAAAATGAAGCCATTGAAAGGCTTTTCGCGGAAAAAGTTCACTGCACCTATGTAGCCGACGGGCATCACCGTACTGCTGCCGCAGCCAGGATAGGAATTGAAAAAATGGCCCGGAATCCCAACCATACCGGTGAAGAAGAATACAATTTTTTCATGGCAGTGCACTTTCCCGATAACCAGCTTCAGATTATGGATTATAATCGTGTGGTTACAGATCTGAATGGTCTTTCAGATGAAGAATTTATCGAAAGATTGAAATCCTCATTTATTATCGAATCAAAAGGGAACGCAATTTTTAAGCCGGAGAAACTGCATGAATTCAGTCTTTATCTGGCCGGTATATGGTATAAACTTACTGCACGGGAGGGAACCTACAATGATCATGATCCGATTGGTATACTTGACGTCACCATTCTTTCAGAACATGTACTTGAGCCTCTTCTCGGAATAAAGGATCTACGTACTTCAGAGCGGATCGATTTTGTAGGCGGTATCCGCGGTTTGGGTGAGCTGAAAAGAAGGGTGGATTCAGGCGAAATGAAAGCTGCTTTTGCACTTTACCCTGTTTCGATGCAACAACTGATAAACATAGCAGACAGTGGTCATATTATGCCACCAAAAACAACATGGTTTGAACCCAAACTGAGATCAGGTCTTGTTATTCATACGCTGGAGGAGGATGTTATGTAGTTTCAGAATGTGTTAAAGGAGTAAGAAATTTTTATTAAAAAAACAGTTCTTAAATATCTATAAGATTATAGATTGTCTTTTCTAATTGTTGAATGACCTGTGCCTGAAAAATTAAAATAGCAGGCAAAGAAAATCTTTGAAAATAAGGTGTTTGAATCTTCTGTTTTTAGTACCTTTAAGTTATAGATCTACCTCATAGCAGTTCAGTTGCAATTAAATTTTCTCAGTAAAAGAAATTCATTTAAATCATTTACCAATGGAAGATATCAGTGTTTTCACAGATAAAAATGTTGAACCTGCCCAAAATGAATTGGCAGCAAAGCTGGGTGATACATATGCCTTGTGGAATCAGGTTGTTGAATTTGTCATGAAAAAATACCCGCTTGGAATGGAAGAATGGAATTATCCAGGTAAAAAATATGGCTGGAATCTGCGGATTAAAGACAAAAAAAGAGCGATTATTTATCTGCTTCCCCGTGAAGGCTATTTTAAAACAGCTTTTGTATTTGGTGACAAGGCTTCAGAAGCAGTGTGGAAAAGCAATGTTTCAGATGGTATAAAACTTGATCTTAAAAAAGCTACACGATACGCTGAAGGAAGAGGGATTCGCATTGATGTAAAAAATGAATTCATACTGCCTGACGTGCAAAGCCTGGTAGAAATTAAACTTGCGAATTGATAAATTTGTCCATCCGGTGTATGAATACCACCACTTACACTGATTCCCTGTTCCTGTAGTCAATCCGGCATTATAAGCAGAATTATCTGTTTATATAAAAAGGTAATCAGAGGTCTTGATTTTGTAATCTGCAATTAAATTCGGCTACTGCATTTACCGAAAATTGCTTAATTTCAGCGGTTCAAAATATTAGCAGATGGATATTGACAACTTAACGCTGGCGAGCATTTACAAGAGGAAAAAGACCGACCGTGATATTTTTCAGGAACTGATGCCCACCAAAGTGAAAGAGGTGTTACTTGTAGCCACCCTCTACGATTCTTACACCATTGTGAGGGAGGGACAGTTCAGTGACAAAATCTTCGGTGAATATCTTCAGCTGAACCTGTATGCAGCACCAAGGTTTACAAGTGTAAATTCAATGGAAGATGCCCTTGTTACGCTGGAACATCATGATTTTGATGTTATTATTGTAATGGCCGGCCTTGATAAGGATTCCGCAGTTGATACTTCGCGTGCACTTGGTGAACTCCGGCCGCAGATTCCGCTGCTCTTGCTGGCGAACAACAATTCTGATCTCCGTTATTTTCAGGCTGAAGGACGTAAATTTAGCTTTATAGACAGGATTTTTGTGTGGAACGGTAATTCGAATGTTTTTCTTGCCATGATCAAATACATTGAGGACAAGAAAAATGTTGCCCTTGATACTCAGAATGGAAATGTGCGGGTAATATTGCTTGTTGAAGACAGCATTCAGTATTATTCCAGGTATTTGCCGGTGCTCTATACAACCATCATGACACAAACCCAGATACTCGTGCAGGAAGATGCCAGGGATGAACTGCACAAGATACTGAAAATGAGGGCCAGGCCTAAAGTTATTTTGGTAGATAATTATGAAGATGCTGTTAAGATCATCAATAATTATCGACGGTATATGTTGTGTGTCATTTCGGATGTAAAGTTCGAGCGTAATGGGATGGAAGATGGTGATGCAGGGATCGAACTGCTTAAGTTTGCAAAAAGTACGTTGAAATATGCCATTCCATTATTGCTGCAGTCGCAGGAAATTTCAAATGCCGTCCGGGCAAAGGATATACATGCAGATTTTATTAATAAAAACTCGGAAAGTCTATCAATGGACATTCTGAACTTCCTTTATCGCAGACTCGGGTTTGGTAATTTTATTTTTAAAGGAATGGATGGCAAACCCATCACAGAGGCAGCGAACCTGACTGAGTTCCAGGAGAAATTCAGGGAAATTCCACCGGAGGCTTTGCTTTATCATGGAAAGCGCAATTCTTTTTCTACTTGGTTGATGGCACGTGGGGAAATAAATATGGCTGAGCTGCTGCGTCCGATTAAAACAGAAGATTTCAAGTCAGCTGAAGATTTGAGGCAGTTTTGTCTGAATGTATTCAAAACTGTGCGTTTTGAAAAGTTGAAGGGTACCATTATTAATTTTGATCCTGAACTCGTTTTGTCAAACCGTCTGATTCTTCGTATGGCAAAAGGTTCTCTTGGAGGGAAAGGGCGCGGAATTGCTTTCATCTGCAATTTTATTGAAAATATAGACTTTCACAAGCTGATACCGGAAATGAATATCCGTATTCCGGCTACGGCTATCATAGGGGCACTTGAATTTGATAAATTTGTGGAAAACAACAATCTTTACGATGATATCTATTCACTGAACGATTATGAATCTATCAGACAACATTTTCTGGATTCAGAAATGGATGAGAAAATCAGAGAACTTCTGATGGCTTATCTGAAGCAGATACACAAACCTCTTGCTGTCAGGTCGTCAGGGTTATTTGAAGATTCACTTTTACAACCCTTTTCAGGAGTATATGCCACATATTTACTGCCCAATAATCATCCGGATCTCCAGGTCCGGTACAATCAACTGGAAACGGCAATCAAACTTGTATATTCCAGTATTTTTACAGATGCTGCCCAATCGTATTTTGATGCCATACATTACAAAATTGAAGAAGAGAAAATGGCAGTGGTAATCCAGGAGGTTGTTGGGCAGAATTACAACAATAAATATTATCCTACCATATCGGGAGTGGCACAATCATACAATTATTATCCTATTGCATACATGCAGCCCGAAGATGGTTTTTCAGTTGCTGCAGTGGGATTGGGTACCTATGTTGTTGGAGGTGAAAACTCTTTTCGTTTTTGTCCCCGGTATCCGACGATTAACCCTACCGACATGCGTGACATGATGCGTGATTCACAGAGATCATTTTATGCCATAGATTTATCAAATCCTTCCATAGACCTTGTATCAGGCGGGGAAGATACATTTGTGAAGAAATACAGGATAAAGGAGGCTGAGGATGATGGAACTCTTGAACACTGTGCATCCACCTATCTGATGGAAAACGACGATCTGGTTCCTGGTATCCAGGGAAAAGGTACCAGGGTTATTAACTTTGCAAATATTCTCAAGTATCAATATTTACCATTGGCTGAAACCCTGGAGCTATTGCTGAAGTTGTTTAAGGAGGCAATGGGTTCCCCTGTGGAAATTGAATACGCAGTTGACCTGGATTCCAGGGAAAATGGCCTGCCAACTTTTTACCTGCTGCAGATTAAGCCACTGATACGTGTTGAACAACAGGTGGAAATTGATCTGGGACAGGTTGATCATGAGGGTGTTTTTATGTATGCTGAAAGAGGCATGGGAAATGGAATAATCGATAACCTGCGCGATATTGTATATGTTGATCCTGAAAGATTCGACAGGGTAAAAACGAGACAGATGGCATCTGAAATAACAAAGATCAATCAGTGGTTCGAAAAGGAGAACAGGGAATATATTTTGGTAGGTCCGGGCAGATGGGGTTCAAGGGATCATTTTACAGGGATACCGGTTGTCTGGTCCAATATATCAAAAGCACGGGTGATTGTGGAGATGGGCCTGCCCAACTTTCCATTGGATGGTTCTTTAGGATCGCATTTTTTCCATAATGTTACTTCAATGAATGTGGGGTATTTTTCGGTTCCAAGCAATTCACCCAACAGCAAGCTAAATATGGATGTTCTGAAGACACAGCAGATCATCAATGAAACCCATTTTATCAAACATGTGCAACTTAGCGATCCGCTGATGGTTATGATGAACGGCAAGGAAAGGCGTGCATTGATTTATTTCAAATAAACCAGTTGCTTTGTTAATTTTGTTTCAATCATTTTCAGAATTGGTACGACTGGAATATGGCATTTCATTTTAAAATTTATCTTTGCCATCCGGAGGTTTTTTTGTGACAGATACCAGACTTTAAATAAAGTAATAAATAAAAACAGAAATTTTTGTAATCTAAACCGTAACGTATGTTACATAAAAATTTTCGTCTATGAGTAACATTTTTATTTTAGTGCCACTTGCTTCTATACTGGCATTGGTTTTTGCCTGGTTTTTCTTCAAATCGCTGATGAAAAACTCTGAAGGTACAGATCGCATGAAAGAAATTGCTCAGTATGTGAGGGAAGGAGCAATGGCTTACCTGAACAGGCAATACAAGGTGGTGTTTTTGGTTTTTATCGTTTTGGTTATTCTGTTAACCATTATGGCTTATTTCGATGTTCAGAACCCCTTTGTGCCCATTGCCTTTCTATCCGGAGGATTTTTTTCCGGGCTTTGTGGTTATCTGGGAATGAAAACTGCAACCCACGCATCAGCACGTACTGCACATGGAGCGTCACAGTCACTCAACAGGGGTCTGCAAATCGCTTTCCGTAGCGGGGCTGTTATGGGATTAGTAGTTGTAGGTTTTGCACTGCTTGACATTGCTGCCTGGTTCTGGATTTTAAATGATTGGGTTTATACGCCTGAGAATATGGCCACCGGTCTTCATTTTCTCGGACTTGATTTTGTACATGCTCATCCTGAGTATGTGGTGAATGGAGCATTAACAGAAATTGGTCATCGTACCAAACTTATTGAAATCACGGTTACCATGTTGACTTTTGGTATGGGTGCTTCCACACAGGCTCTGTTTGCCCGTGTTGGTGGTGGTATTTATACTAAAGCTGCTGATGTGGGTGCCGACCTTGTAGGTAAAGTTGAAGCAGGCATTCCGGAAGATGATCCCCGCAACCCTGCTACAATTGCTGACAATGTTGGTGACAACGTAGGTGACGTTGCTGGTATGGGTGCCGACCTTTATGAATCATATGCAGGTTCAATTCTTGCAACAGCAGCCCTGGGAGCTTCACTGCCTGCACTTGTGATTCAGGATTTACGCATCGATATGTACCAGGCTGTAATGGCTCCGATGCTTGTGGCAGCTATTGGTATTATCCTCTCAATTGTCGGTATTTTTATGGTCAGGACCAAGGAATCAGCTACACAAAAAACGTTGCTGAATGCCCTTCTGCTTGGTACCGGCGGTAGTTCTGCTCTTATACTTCTTGCCATGGTAGGCCTTGCAATGGCCGGCTGGGTTACATGGGGAATTTTCTGGGCAGTTGTGATCGGACTTGCAGCTGGCGTTATCATCGGCCAGGCAACTGAATATTTTACTTCCGATGAATATAAACCAACCAAAGGTATCGCCAAACAGGCAAACCAGGGACCTGCAACCACAATCATCGATGGTCTTGCTGTTGGTATGTATTCCACATGGATTCCTGTAGTTACAATAGTTCTTGGTATTATGGGGGCTTTCTGGGCATCAGGTGGTGCACAGCATTTTGCGATGGGGGTTTATGGAATCGGATTTGCTGCAGTGGGAATGCTTTCTACCCTTGGTATTACTCTTGCTACCGATGCTTTTGGTCCAATTGCTGACAATGCAGGTGGAAACGCCGAAATGTCGGAACTCGACCCACAGGTTCGCCAGCGTACCGATGCACTTGATATGCTTGGTAACACTACAGCTGCCACAGGTAAAGGTTTTGCAATCGGTTCTGCTGCACTGACTGCCATGGCACTTATTTCAGCCTATATGGAAGAAGTAAGGCTTTGGTTTACTAAAATTGCACGTGCCGGAGAAGGATTTGTGACTAAAGGCGGTATGGATTTTTATATTACAGCTCCCGAAGGTTCCAATGCAATTGAAATTTCTACAGCTTCAGTTAAAGACTTTTCAGCTGCATATGATATTACACTTTTTAATCCGCTCTTCCTGGGTGGATTATTCCTTGGCGCTATGATGGCATTTGTTTTCAGTGCGATGACAATGAAAGCTGTAGGACGCGCTGCCGGTGCAATGGTAGATGAAGTTCGCCGTCAGTTCCGTGAAATACCTGGTATTCTTCAGGGTACAGGAAAACCAGAATATGCCAAATGTGTTGAAATATCAACCAAAGGCGCTCAGCGTGAAATGCTTCTTCCATCACTGGTAGCTATTGCTGTTCCTGTGATTGTAGGTGCTACAATGGGTGTTGCAGGTGTAGTTGGACTGCTCGCCGGAGGTTTGACTTCTGGTTTTACTTTGGCAGTTTTCATGAACAATGCCGGTGGTGCATGGGATAATGCAAAGAAATTCATTGAAAAAGGAAATTACGGAGGCAAAGGCAGTGAAGCTCACCGTGCAGGTGTTGTAGGTGACACAGTTGGTGATCCTTTTAAAGATACTTCAGGACCTTCATTGAACATCCTTATTAAACTGATGACCATGGTTTCAGTTGTAATGGCTGGTCTGACCGTAACATTGAGTCTATTGTAGTATTTATTTTCAATTTATATCAGAAAAACCATCTGCATTTTTGCAGGTGGTTTTTTTTATCCTATATTACCAATCTGAAATAAACTATCTTTTATCACATTTGTTTTGGAAAATGATAGGGGGACAGCAGAGTTGTATTGGCAACGACGATACATCAATTATAAAACAATATATTTCATCTGTACGTCATCAAAAAAAGAATAATAACTAAATTCCTGTAAATATGGCAAATCTTTCAACTACCTACATGGGTATAAAACTAAAAAGCCCTATTATTCTGGGCTCAAGCAACCTGGTAATGAACAAGGGAATTCCGGAAAAACTGGAAGAGGCAGGTATCGGAGCAATCGTATATAAATCATTATTTGAAGAACAGATTCAACTTGAAGATCTTCAGATGACAGAAGATATGAACGAGTATGATTACCGGAATGCTGAATCTGAACATATCTTCCCTGGAATAGAACATGCTGGTCCTCAGGAATACCTGTTTAATATCAGCACGCTTAAAAAGAATCTAAGTATCCCTGTGATTGCCAGTTTAAATGCAATTTACGAGCCCACCTGGATTGAATACGCCAAAGAACTTGAAAAAACCGGGGTGGATGGCCTGGAACTGAATCTTTACTCGGTTCCCACATATTTCGAAGAGTCCGGACAAGTGATGGAAGAAAAGCAGGTGCAAATAGTTGAATCTGTAAAACAAGCCGTAAAAATTCCGGTAAGTGTAAAAATGAGCCCATTTTATACCAATCCGCTGAACTTTATCAAAAAGATTGATGAGGCTGGTGCAGATGCTTATGTGTTGTTTAACCGGTTTTTTCATCCTGATATTGACATCAACCGCGAGAAATTCCACTTTCCATGGAGTCTGAGTTACCGCAGAGATCATCTACTTGCGCTAAGGTATGCGGGAATTTTATATGGAAATCTTGATGGTAGCATTTGTGCCGGCGGAGGAATTTACCAGGCGAAAGACATGATTAAAATGATTCTTGCCGGTGCTGATGCAGTGCAGATTGTAAGTACTGTTTACAAAAATAAACCTGAAGTTGTATCTGAAATGCTTATGGATCTGAGCATATGGATGGATGAGCATGGCTATGGATCGATAGATGATTTTAAAGGCAACTTGTCGAGAAAAAAGCTTGCAGACCCGTTTGTCTATCAGAGGGCACAATATGTCGATATACTGATGAAATCGGGCGAGGTGTTCAAAAAGTATCCGATGATCTGATAAATATATTTTTTTGGTGAAGGTAAGAAATGCTGTATGCTTAAACAGGCAATTAAGCCGGTTTAATTGTGTCACTCAGTATTTTATTATCTGTAAATCAGTATTTTTAACCTTCTTATTCAGGCGCCTGAATTTAAATCTAATGCAGGATTATTCCTTACTTTGCAGTGTTGTTATTATTAATATTTGTTCAGGGGAATAAAACCAAATTTTTCCGCTGGTTCTGAAGAAAAATCAGATACTGGTTAACGAGGCGCTTTAAAAAACCACCGCACGATCATTGTGGTGGTTTTTTCATTACAGGTATTCAACTTCAACGTGCTTAAAAAATTTATTTGTCAAAATCTTAACAATCCGTTTAACTACAATTTTTCTTAGCTCAAGTTCAAGAGGCTGCTCCGGGTCCTGATGTGCCCAGTTTATCCGTGTCCCTACAATGATTTCAATACTGTCGTGCTGAAGAAGCAGACTGGCTACTTTTTCTGCAGAACTATCCTGCAGGCGGGTGTCGCTGTCGTAACTTTCAAGTATTTCCTCTACTTTCCCCAGCGTAAGAATACCTTCGGTTACCATTTCGAACCCTTGCATCTTCGCAACTGGAGGAAGCAGTTCAGGCCTTTTTTCGGTATGTTGTATTTCAACATTGATGTCGAGTTCCCTCGCAATAATTTCGGCTGTTGTTCCTCCGCATATAATTTTTTTTCCCTTAAAACTTTTGATCCTGCCGGCAAAATCATAATCTTTTATTTTATAAAAGGGAGGACCTGTGATCAGCATAAATTTTCTGGGTTCCCTGAAATATATGACCCCGCAGGTTGTATCATCCTTGAGCTCAAAATTGTCATTTATAGCAGCCTGGTTGATAATCTTCCTGGCAAGTTTGGTGGCAGAAATATCAGGCATCCGATTGACCTGGCTCAAGGCAAAATCATATACGTTTTCTATTCCCCAGCCCATTGGGTAACGATTGTTGCCTAACCCCGACTGCACCACACCATCTGTCAGAAAAACCATGCGGTCCTCCTTTCGGGCTATAAATTCGCGGCACCGCAACAGTTTTCCTACATTTTCTTTTCCGCGAACTTCCAGTTCATACTCTTTAGGCTGATAAAGACTGCCGTTTCTGATGATCAGTACCGGCGGATTGTCATAATTTATGATTCTAACCTGGCCGTCAACTTCCAGTTCAATAACAGTAAATGTTGCATAACTTTCCTTGCCGTCGCTGCTTTGCGGCAGGGCTTCCATAATTATACGTGAAGAGATTTCAGGTTTTGTGTGAAAGCGTGTATATTTAAGTGCCATGGTTGCGGTAAGGCTTGCAAGAACACTGGCTTTTATTCCGTGCCCGATCCCGTCGCTCAATACAAGAATGGTACGCCCTTCCTCCCTGAAAATATCAGACATGAATACATCGCCACAGGCAATTTCATTCTTTGGTTTTTTTTGCTGAACATCTATTTCAACATGATAATTCGGATTATTTGTCGCTGCCATACCTGTATGATTCTATGATTGAATTAAGCAATTCCTCAGTCTCGGCAGCATTTTCTCCAAGCAGAAATGCTATTTTCTGAACCGTATCAATGTTTTGTTTTTTGATGCGATAGGCCCTGTTGATGATTTCATCACGTACTAGCAACGGAGCCGACATGTCGCGTATAACTGCTCCAACAACCTTGTTTTTATACAAGGTTACAACAGTTACATGCAGCAGTCTGTCGCTGTACTTAATATCCCGTTCAAGTAATTCCTCACCTGAAGTTAAAATGCTGGTCAGCATCTTGAAAATAACTTCAGGTACAAGTTCTGCCACCTCAGCCCCCTTTAGCCCAGGTATGGTTTCAAATAGTTCTTCTGTATCTTCTCCCATCAGGCGGGCAAAACTTTTATTTGAGTCAATCACCTTCAGAAATTCATCCATCAGGAGGATTCCCACGTTGATTTTGTGCAACATATGTGAGGAGACTTCCATGGATTCCTGTGCCTTCTCCAGCCTTTTTTCTGTTTTTTTCAGTTTGGTGACATCATTGATCGATCCAACAATGCCAATGATCTCTCCCTCATTGCTCCTGATGACAGCTTTATTTATAACAACATCCATTCTGGAACCGTCTTGCTGCCTTACCTGTGTTTCGTAAATCTGGATATCAGGTTTTGCAAACAATTCCTGGTCTCTCTGAAAATAAATTTCAGCCATATGTTTCGTGTGAACATCATAAACGGAATGACCGATAATTTGAGCCCTTGGCTTTCCCGAAAATTCTTCATGTGCTTTATTGCACATCTGGTAAACGCCATGCAGGTCACGGTAAAAAATAGGAATGGGAAGGGCATCGAAGACTTTCTGATAGAAGAATAAGTCCTCAATATTTCCGGGCAGAAATGACTTTTTATCGTAAATCATAAAGCAGTTTTTTCAGGTTTTTAAAATCTGGCTGTTCAATAAAGTAAGGTGAAAAATAATGAAATTAATGCTTACTTTCACTCTTTTTAATGCTAAATACGACTTTTGACAGTTTTCAGATATAAACTTCCTTTATCTTTGCTCAAAATCATTTAAAGCCAATTTCTAACCGTGAAGATCAGTGATATAATAAAATTCGCCGAAGCCAGGATTGTTTCAGGCAACCATGATCAAGACAAGAGTATCGAAAAAGCTTTCAGTTCTGACCTGATGAGCGATGTGCTGACACTCGATGAAGAAAATATCCTGCTTATTACAGGTCTTTCAAATCTCCAGCTCGTTCGTACAGCTGAGATGGCTGATATTCATGCAGTGCTTCTTGCCAGGGGTAAGCAGGCTACACCTGAAATGGTTGAACTTGCAAGCGAAAATGGCATCATTCTGATGGAAACTCCTTATTCTATTTATAAGGCAAGTGGTATACTTTATTCAAATGGTTTAAAGGAAGTGTACTGATGGCAGTTGAAATGGTTTACCATATCGACGGAGGTGATTTTGCAAATGCAGGAAAAGCATCGAGCCAGATAAAAAAAATGCTGAAACAATTAAATGTCCAGGCAAAAAATATCAAGCGGGTTGTGGTGGCGGTTTATGAGGCTGAAGTTAATGTGGCAGCACATGCCTATCATGGTACGGTGACTGCAATCATTGGAGAGAATGATATAAAGATAATTGTAGCCGACAGTGGTCCTGGAATTGAAGATATTGCAAAAGCAATGCAACCCGGGTTTTCAACAGCTTCAAAAGAGGTAAGGGAAATGGGTTTTGGTGCAGGTATGGGATTAGCCAATATTGAAAAAAATACCGATGAGCTTCATATAGAGAGCAAAGTAGGCGAAAGTACAACTTTAACTTTCAGATGTTACTACACATGAAGGAAGTTTCAAAATATCATGCCTTAAAGGTGGATGAAACCAAATGTTTTGGATGCACCCACTGTATGCGGATATGCCCCACTGAGGCCATCCGGATTGTTAATGGTATTGCTGTAATAGATGAGCAACGGTGTGTCGATTGCGGCAACTGCCTGAGGGCTTGTCCTGCCGGAGCATTCTATGTAGCTCATGATGAAATAGAGCAAATAAGAAATTATAAATACCGCGTAATATTATTACCTGCTGTTTTTATTGGCCAGTTTTCTGAAATCTATTCTGAAGGCCGTATTTATGAAGCCCTTCTCAATCTTGGGTTCACTCATATTTTTGAAGTGGAACAACCGGTATCCTGGCTCATGGAAGCTGTTAAGGAGTCGGCTGAAGAAATCACCGAAGGTCCTCTGATATCTTCTTTTTGCCCTGCTGTAGTCAGGCTTATACAGGTCAGGTATCCCTCCCTGGCAGGAAACATTTCCAGGCGCAAGGCACCTCATGACCTGGCTGCCCATTTTGCTATTCAGCAATTAAAGGAACAGGGTGCTTCTGAACATGAAATCGGCATTTTTTACGTTTCTCCATGCTCAGCAAAAATGGCAGCAGTCAATCAACCGGTTGCTGAAAAGGAATCCATTGTGACCGGTCTGATCAATATGAAAGAATTATATAACCGGATCATGAAAACGATTCCGTCGAATGAACATACAGATACCAGTAACTTCAGAAAGTACCTGAGCAGGGAAGGAATCCTGTGGAGCCTGCCAAGAGGTGAATCTTCATGGTATGGAAAGAAATCAATGGCAATCGACGGTATTCATAATGTAGTGAAATTTCTGGAAAGACTGGAGAATGATGAGTTGCCTAAACTCGATTTTTTGGAGCTGAAATCATGCCACCAGGGATGCGCAGGAGGTATATTGCTCACTGGTAACCGGTTTTTGACAGTAGAACGCCTGCAGAAAAGGGCAGCAGCTTATCCTTCGACTGAACAAATGGAATCAGAGCTTCAGTACAAGGATTATGTGAAAACCAAACTGGTTACAGATAAAGTGGAACCACGTCCTGTATTTGTTCTGGACCAAAACCGTACCCGTGCATTGGAGAAAATGTATAAAATCAATAAAATACTTTGCCAGTTGCCGGGAATCGACTGCGGAGGTTGTGGTGCTCCCAATTGCCATGCTCTTGCTGAAGATATGGTGCAGGGAAAGGCAAAAATGACAGACTGTATTTTCCTGAGGGAAAAATATGTGCGGCTTAACAGGATAAAACCTGAAAGGGCTGATAAAAACCTTGAAAAAATCTGGGGGTTAAAAAGAATAGAGGCCGATTGTAATAAAAAAGGAGGAAGAAATGAAGGTTTCTGATTTGGTTGATAAATACAACCTTAAAGTTTTTACTGCTCATGGCAGCCTCGACAGGGAAATTGCCGGTGGATACGTTTCGGATTTACTGAGCGACGTCATGGGTAATGCTGCTGAAAATGAAGTTTGGGTGACATTGCAGACCCATCAGAATGTAATGGCCATAGCCTCACTGAAGGACCTCGCAGCTGTAATTCTTGTAAAAGGACTTGAGCCCGATGAAGATACCCTGGAGCGGGGGAGGGAAGAGGGAATACCCCTTCTTGGTACCTCAATGGGCACTTTTGAAATGGCAGGACTTCTGTATGCCGATCTGAAATCAGAATAAACTGAGTTGCCGTTTGAAATGATAATATAAACTTTACTGGTATGAACAGGTACAGGGCCGATTGTCACATCCACACTTTACTTTCCCCCTGTGCCGGTCTGGAAATGACCCCCCTGAATATTGTAGGAAAAGCTGTTGAAAGCAAATTGCAGATTATAGGCATTACTGATCATAATTCAACCAGGCATGCACTTCTTGTTAAAAAACTTGCTGAGAAGGAACATATTTATACGTTAACCGGTGCCGAAGTAACTACCCGCGAAGAGGTACATTGCCTGGTTTTCTTTGAATTCCCTTCACAGCTGATAAAATTTCAGCAGTTCATCGATGAACACATAACAATTATTCCCAACAAAGAAGAGTATTTTGGCTATCAGCCTGTAATTGATGAAAAGGAAAATATTGTTGAAATGGTTCCTTATTATCTGCCTGCAGCTTTAAGAGCCGGCATTCATGAAGTGGAACAAACTACACATGACCTCGGTGGTATCTTCATTCCGGCCCACATCGACAGGCCGGCTAATGGTATAATGAGTCAGCTGGGATTCATACCTCCGGGTCTCCGGTGCGATGCTTTGGGAATTTCTGCAAAAGCAAATGAAAAACATGTTAAACAACAATATGTTTTACAGCAAGAAATGACTCTTATACGCAATTCTGATGCTCACTATCTGGAACATTTTGGCGAAATTAGCACTGTTTTTAATATGAGTGAGATAAGCTTCTCTGAAATCAAAAAAGCCTTACATAAAGAGGATAACCGGTTTTGTGAATTATGAAAACCATTTCGGAACATGTGCTTGATATTGTTCAAAATTCAGTGAGGGCTTGTGCTACCTTGATTGAAATCATAGTTATAGAAAATAAATCAGGCGATCTTTATACACTCACCATTAAAGACAATGGCTGCGGAATGAGCCGTGAGGTGTTGGAAAAAGCAGCAAATCCGTTCTTTACATCAAGAAAAACAAGGAAAGTTGGATTGGGACTTTCGTTGCTCAGGCAAAATGCTGAAGCTGCAAAAGGTTCCTTTTGCATAAGTTCAATGCCAGGCATGGGAACAGAAGTCAAAGCCAGCTTTCAGCTTACACATATTGACAGGCCACCCGCAGGGGATATCTGGAATTCCTGGTACCTGACCGTAATTGGAAACCCCGATATTCGCATTATCTACAGGCACCATACACAGGATGGGGAATACGAAATCGATTCAGGAGAAGTAAGGAAGATGATGAAAGGGGTCTCACTGCAACGTGCTGAAATAGGACAGGCAATTATAGAATTGATTAAAAACAACCTGGAAGAAATCAAAGCAGGCAAATGAATTATATACTATAACAAAAACAAACATGACAAAAATAAAAACGCTGGCTGATCTTCTGAAACTTAAGGAAGAAGTGCAATCGAAAATAAAATTGCGTGAAAACAGTGACAATCCTGAACATGTGGTTCAGATCAAAGTGGGGATGGCTACCTGTGGTATTGCTTCAGGAGCCAAGGAAACCATGAAATACTTTGTTGACGAACTGGAGCAGCAGGCAATTGATGCCGTGGTAACCCAAACCGGTTGTATGGGATATTGCTATGCTGAACCAACTGTTGAAGTGACTCTTCCGGGAAAAGAACCTGTTGTGTTTGGTTTTGTAAAAAAAGAGAAGGCTGAAGAAATCATTGATGTCTATATCAAGCGGGGTGAACTGATTGATGGAGTCATACCCTTGAGTTTTAAAACGATCAACGATTAATTATTTTTTACCAAAAATTATGGCCGATTATAGAATGCATGTGCTGATATGTGGCGGAACAGGCTGCAAGGCAGCTGAAAGCGAAGAAATAAAAAGAACATTCAGGCAGTGGGTCGAAGAAGTGGGAATGGAGGATGAAGTGCAGGTGGTACTGACCGGCTGCTTCGGATTTTGTGAAAAAGGACCCATTGTCAAAATTCTGCCCGATAACACCTTTTATGTAGGTGTAACTCCCTCTGATGCGGAAGAAATTGTAAAAGAGCACCTCCTGAAGGGACGAGCTGTTAAACGGTTGTTATATACTGATCCAGTAACCAAAGAACAGGTCAGTGAATCAAAGGACATGAACTTCTATAAAAAACAGATGCGCATTGCCTTGAGGAACTGTGGCTTTATAAACCCCGACAGTATCCAGGAATACATTTCAAGGGATGGGTATCTTGCTTTGGGTAAATGTCTGACAGAGATGTCACCTGAGGAAGTTATTAAGGAGATAAAGGATTCAGGCCTCAGGGGCAGGGGTGGCGGTGGCTTCCCTACTGGCCTTAAATGGGAAATAACCCGGAGTTCTGAAGCTGACCAGAAATATGTGGTATGCAATGCCGATGAGGGGGACCCGGGTGCATTTATGGATCGTTCCATCCTGGAAGGCGATCCCCATTCTGTTATCGAAGCCATGGCTATATGCGGCTATTGCATAGGTGCCGACAAAGGCCTTGTCTATATCAGGGCTGAATATCCGCTGGCAATTGAACGGCTCAAGGTTGCCCTTGGACAGGCAAGGGAATATGGCCTGATTGGGGATGACATCATGGGGACAGGTTTTAATTTTGATATTTCAATCAGGTTGGGTGCAGGTGCATTTGTATGTGGCGAGGAAACAGCTTTAATCCATTCTATGGAAGGTCTGCGCGGAGAGCCTACTTTTAAACCACCGTTCCCGTCTGTATCGGGGTATCTCGGTAAACCTACCAATGTAAATAACGTGGAAACATTTGCCAATATACCGGTCATTATCAACAAAGGGGCGGCATGGTTCAGCAGCATTGGGACAGAAAAGTCAAAGGGTACCAAGGTTTTTGCCCTGGCAGGAAAGATTAACAATGTAGGATTGATCGAAGTGCCGATGGGCACCACCCTGAGGGAGGTAATATACGACATCGGAGGTGGTATCAAAGATGGAAAGGAATTCAAATCGGTTCAGACAGGAGGGCCTTCGGGTGGCTGCCTGACCAAAAATTTTCTTGATACACCAATCGATTATGAAAACCTGACTGCAGCCGGATCTATGATGGGTTCAGGCGGTATGATTGTAATGGATGAAGATGACTGTATGGTGGCCATCGCTAAATTTTACCTTGAATTTACACTTGAAGAATCATGCGGTAAATGTTCACCCTGCCGTATTGGAAACAAACGCCTGCATGAAATCCTGGAAAAGATAACAAACGGTAACGGCGAAGTGGTGGATATTGAACGGTTGAAGTTGCTCAGTAATGTTATTAAGGATACATCCCTCTGCGGGCTTGGTCAGACTTCTCCAAACCCGGTTCTTTCAACAATCAGTAATTTTGAGCATGAATATCTTGCACATGTAATCGATAAAAAATGTCCTTCCGGTCAGTGTAAGGCACTGCTGAGATACGATATCATTGAGGATCTGTGTACAGGATGTACCCTGTGTTTCCGGAATTGTCCGGTAGGTGCTATTACCGGTGAAAGACGGCAGCCGCATTACATCGACCAGTCGCTTTGTATAAAGTGTGGTGCTTGTTATACCAAGTGCAAATTCAATGCAATTAAAATTTCATAGTAAAGGAATCTCATAAAAATGGATACAGTAAATTTAACCATAGATAATAAACCGGTAGTTGTAAAAAAAGGTACTACCATTTTGGATGCAGCCAAGGGAATGGGTGTGCATATTCCTACATTGTGCCACATGAAACTGGATGACCTGAATATAGAAAACAAACCTGGCGGTTGCCGTATTTGTGTGGTTGAAGTGGCAGGCCGTAAAAATCTTGCTCCTGCATGCTGCACGGAAGTAGCCGAAGGAATGACCGTCAATTCACATTCAATCAGGGTTATCAATGCCAGGCAAACAGTATTGGAACTGATATTATCAGACCACCCGTCTGATTGTTTGATCTGCGTTAAATCGGGTAAGTGCGAACTTCAGGATATGGCGCATCATCTTGGAATCAGGGAGATTCATTATAAAGGTGAACAATCAACCTACAGGGAAGATACTTCTCCTGCAATCATACGCGATGTCGACAAGTGTATTATGTGCCGCCGCTGCGAAATGATGTGCAACGAGGTTCAGACTGTGGGTGTGCTTTCTGCAATCAACCGTGGTTTCAATGCCGTTGTTTCTCCTGCTTTTGAAATGAATCTCGATCATTCTGTATGTACGTATTGCGGACAATGTGTTGCAGTATGTCCAACAGGAGCGCTCACTGAAGTAGACCAGACGGGACAGGTTGTCAGGGCTCTTTCCGATCCTTCAAAAACTGTGATTGTGCAAACAGCCCCTGCAGTAAGGGCAGCACTTGGTGAAGAATTTGGAATGGAACCCGGAACACTTGTAACAGGTAAACTAGTCGCTGCCCTGCGCAGACTAGGTTTTAACTATGTTTTTGATACGGATTTTGCTGCCGACCTTACTATCATGGAGGAAGGCACAGAAATGCTGAACCGGCTTTCACGGTTTCTGGAAGGTGATGAAAATGTAAAACTGCCTATACTTACCTCCTGCTGCCCGGCATGGGTAAAATTTTTCGAACACCAGTTTCCTGAGTTGATGGACATACCTTCAACTGCGAGGTCTCCGCAACAGATGTTTGGCAGTATTGCAAAAACTTATTTTGCAGGAAAAATGGGTGTAAGAAGAGAAGACCTGGTGGTTGTTTCCATTATGCCTTGCGTGGCAAAAAAATATGAATGCGGACGCGATGAGTTTAAAGTCAATGGAAATCCTGATGTTGATTATGCAATTACCACCCGTGAACTGGCAGGATTAATAAAACTTGCCAACATTAATTTTAACCGCCTTCCAAATGAAGAATTTGATTTGCCCATGGGTGAATCAACAGGCGCAGGCGTTATTTTTGGCACTACAGGTGGTGTGATTGAAGCAGCTGTCCGTACCGCTTATGAACTGTATACAAAAAAGCCATTGCCTAAACTTGATTTTCATGAATTAAGGGGAATGGATGGAATCCGCCAGGCAACACTTGATTTCGGAGGCTTCCCTTTAAAAATAGGTATTGCTCATGGACTTGGCAATGCACGTCGCCTGCTCGAAAACATTAAATCAGGAGTAAGTGAATTTCATGCCATTGAGATTATGAGTTGTCCGGGAGGATGCATTGGAGGAGGTGGCCAGCCTTATCATCATGGAAATGCTGACATTCTTAAAAAACGCCAGATGGCAATTTACCAGGAAGACAGCAACAAGAAAATAAGGAAATCCCATGAGAATCCTTATATTATACAGCTATATGAAGAATTTTTAGGAAAGCCGATGAGCGATAAAGCACACCATTTGTTGCATACTGTATATTTCGACAGAACCTGATAGATGGCTGGATTCAAGACACAAGATGGTCAGACACAAGACACAAGATGATTAGATATAAGACACTGGATAATCAGACTAAAGACAAAATATGTTTAGACACAGGACAAGAGATGACTGGAACATTCAAAATTAGTAGAATACTGCTAAAGAACTTTTAACTCTTTTCCTTTTGGAAGCATGGGAGGGGTCATAAAAACTGATATAGAATGATTAATATATTAACACAACAACAAACGAAAAACAACGAACGAAAAACAACTAAAATAAAGGATTGTATCTAAAGTAAAAATACATAGTCATGCCAAAAATAAAGCTTTCGGAAAATACAATAAATATTATTAAGGAGGTTTGTGCTGAGTTCAACAACAGCGAAGGTGAACTGATAAATGTTTTGCATCAGGTTCAGCATAAACTGGGGTACCTGCCTGCCGAAGTTCAGGAAGTAATTGCCCATGAACTGAATACCAATGTGGCGAAAGTATATGGAGTAGTAACTTTTTACAGTTATTTTACCATGATACCCAAAGGGGAATTTCCCATTTCAATATGCATGGGAACTGCCTGCTATGTGAGGGGTGCCGAACAGGTACTGAGCGAATTTAAACGCCAGTTGAAAGTGGAAGTGGGTGAATCGACCGGTGATGGCAAATTTTCACTGAACTGCCTGAGGTGTGTAGGTGCCTGCGGACTGGCTCCGGTGGTAATGGTGGGTGAAAAAGTATTTGGCCGGGTTGCTCCCACCCAGGTTAAGCAAATTATTGCTGAATTTCGTGAAATGGTCCCCGTTGAAGCCTTTAAATTAAATTAGAAGATATCGGACCTATACCAGGTTGCGTTCCTTCTTGATGTTTTCATAGGCCCGGTTCACCATCTGGAATTTTTCTTTTGCTGCCTGCTGAAACTCCTCACCCAGGTGAATAACCTTATCGGGGTGATATTTCATGGCCATACGGCGGTAGGCTTTTTTAAGTTCTTCATCTGAAGCATCAGATTCAATTTCAAGGATCTTATAATCAGCATCAATATTCCTTATGAACATTGCCTGGATGGATATAAAGTCATTGGAAGTAATACCCATTTCATTGCTGATGAATTCGATCAGTTGCTTTTCTGTAATATGTGTATGACCGTCGGCACCGGCTACTCCAAATAAAAAATGAAGCAACTGAAGCCTTTCCGGATAGTTCATGTTGGCTTTAATCTGCCGGCTGACTTCCTTTACAGGAATATTTTGTTTAAGCAGGTCACGTAATAGTTTGATAGCTTCCAGGGCTGATGCTTCACCAAAATGGCGAACCATAAAATCTTTCACATAACCCAACTCCGACTTCATAACTTTTCCATCAGCTTTCATAACTGCGGCAACCAGTACCAAAAGGCTCATTACATATCCGCCACTGGTAGTGCGGCCTGAATAACCGGTTGTTTGTCCCGTTGGAATCAATCCTGGTCTGCCGTCAATAAGGGTTCCGATCACAAAACCGATAATGGCTCCAATGGGGCCGCCTACTGCCCACCCAAGTCCACCTCCGATCCATTTAGCAAATTGTGCCATGTGCTTGTAATTTATTATGAATATTAAGTATTTCAGGTATGAGAAATATCCTGTTGTCGTTTTTTAAATTAAAATCAGCCAACCCTGCTTTTTGATCATCAGTCCATTGGTTACGCATTCGCTCTCTCACTTGTTTTTCAGAAATATTATCACGTTTCATTACCCGGCTGATCCGCTGTTCTTCAGGTGCTGATATATGAATTGTAAAATCCATCATTCTGAAAAAACCACTTTCAAAAAGTATAGCTGCTTCATGAATGACATATGATGATTGTTTGTGCTTTTCAACCCAGCGGGCAAACTCCTTCCTGACAACCGGATGCACAAGCTTGTTAACCTGTTGAAGTGATTCGGGTTGGGTAAAGATAATCGACGCCAACTTTTTCCTGTCAAGTTTTCCTCCGGGCAGATATATTTCATGACCGAAAAGCGATTGAATGGCTTCTTTTAATTCCGGGTCACTGTCAAGCAGGTTCTTTGCTGCCAGGTCAGCATTAAATACAGGTGCACCAAGAATCTCAAACATTTTGCACACTGTTGACTTCCCGCTTCCGATACCGCCCGTAATTCCTGTAATAATTGCCATAAGTATCGGAATTAGTCAGTTTCGATCAGATATTCCACAGATGCTGGTGATGCCTTGATTGATTGGATATAGGAGGTTTTTGATTCCACCTGCACTTCCAGCGTTTCCCGTTCCGGTGCCGCCTGACTGTAATCAACAAAAGCTGAAAAATCATTGGCAGTTACATTGTCGTAGTTGCTCAGGCCCACCATAAATGACACTGCTACCTGTGGCGGAAAGAGCTTGATCTGTATACTTTCAGGCATATTGATAACCTGCACAGGAATGGTAATCTTTTTTTCTGTAAATTTTTCAACCGGTACATGAAGGGTAACTCTATCAGGTGAAAGACTTGTTCTTCGTGGATTATAGATTCTTATTGACTGAATGATGCTTGTTTCAAGATCATTAAAAGTTCTTGGTTCGGTGTAAAGGATGTCAAGTGTATCAATCAAACCTGCCGGGCCCGAAATCAGAACACTGTCAGGGTCAACGGTTACCTCTCCGTTTATATTAAACTGGGGCCTGAAGTTTAAATTTATCTGTGGCACCACCGGTACTAACCTGGTCTGAAGACTATCGAACTGCAGGGATATGGAACGTGGTGTTACATCGGAAATCGAAATTTCATTGCTGATCTGGCTGCCTATCCGGCGGATGAGATTTTCAGCTGTTACCTGGACAATCGTTGCTGTACTGTCGATGCTTTGACTGATTGTAGTTAGATCAAGCAGCAGGGGGGAAAAGGAGAGGGCCATTTTGTGCCTCAGCAGAGTAAAGCCATGTGCCCGGACTCTCAGATCAAGTTTTGATGGGGGCGTATTTGCAAGAAACAGGTTTTTGGGCGGATTCACATACTTAACAGGATAGGAGAGGGTGGTTGAATAATCTTTGCTCAGGGCATCCAGAAACCACAATGAAGTGGCAATAATTAAGCAAACAGAAAAAACAATGATCCTCCTGTCGTTTGTAGTCGTCTTGAAAAAGCGCGTTATTTCTGAAAAGATAATGCTCATTCTGATTCTAAAGCCGTAAAATTAACGATTCATTTTTTATAGAGTGTAACTATATCATGAAAATCATTTAAATCTTTAGTTAATGATTTAAAACACAAATCTTTTTGAGATGCAGGTGGATAACCGGGAATTGTAAAACAGAATGATTAAAATTGTTCATAATAAAGTTTCCTGTTCAAAGTGCATGAATGTTAAACCTGTTTTGCTTATTAATTGTTTAAAGGTCTCCCTGGAAGATGCCAGGAAGAAGAGCCTTTATAACCGGTTATACTTTAAAAAGTATTTTATCATATTGAACTGTCTGGTACAATGCTCATAACTATGCTTTTTATAGCATATTCCCGTAATAACGGTTGCTGCTTCTGCAGGTAAAAATGTTAATTTTGATTACTAAAATAATACTAAAAAATAGTTTGTATGAAGATTTCAGTTGTGGGTACAGGTTATGTTGGTTTGGTTTCCGGAACATGTTTCGCTGAAACGGGTGTTGATGTAGTATGCGTTGATGTCGATCAGAAGAAAATAGACATGTTGAATAACCGGAAGATACCCATTTATGAACCCGGGCTGGAAGATATTTTTATCAAGAATATTGAAAAGGACAGGCTGAAGTTTACCAATGATCTTGGAAGCAGCCTTGAGAATACGGCAGCAGTTTTTATAGCAGTTGGTACTCCTCCTGATGAAGACGGCAGTGCTGATCTCCGTTATGTACTGGCGGTGGCAAGGGAAATTGGAAAGCATATGGAACAATATCTTGTGGTTGCAACAAAAAGTACCGTGCCGGTTGGAACTTCCGTTAAGGTGAAAAATGCAATCCAGGAGGAGTTAAATAACCGGGGTGTGAATATTCCGTTTGATGTTGCTTCAAATCCTGAATTTCTAAAGGAAGGAAGTGCTGTGGAAGATTTCTTAAAACCCGACAGGATTGTGCTGGGCACTGAATCGGATAGGGCAAAAAAGGTTCTGCGACGCCTGTATAAACCCTTTATTCTGAATGGACATCCCATTCTTTTTATGGACATAACTTCTGCAGAAATGACAAAATATGCTGCCAATTCAATGCTGGCAACACGTATCAGTTTTATCAATGAAATAGCTAATCTGTGTGAAATACTTGGCGCTGATATTGATGCAGTAAGGCAGGGTATAGGCTCTGATCCCCGAATAGGTAATAAATTCCTGTATCCCGGAACTGGTTATGGAGGTTCATGTTTTCCCAAAGATGTACAGGCACTGATAAGAACCGGAGAAGAACAGGGTTATTCCCTGAATATCCTGAAAGCAGTTGAAGAAGTTAATAACAGGCAGAAATTCATTCTTTACGATAAAATATATAACCATTTTAACGGACAGCTAAAAGGAATTAGAATTGCACTCTGGGGCCTTTCATTTAAGCCTAAAACAGATGATATGCGTGAAGCCCCCTCACTTGTATTAATAGAAAAATTACTTGAAGCAGGTGCAAGTGTAGTTGCTTATGATCCGGTGGCCGCATCAGAAGCCCGTAGAATTCTTGGCAAACGTATTTCACTTGCCAAAGATCAGTATGATGCATGTATTGATGCTGATGCACTTGTCCTTGTAACCGAATGGTCGGAATTCAGGCTTCCCAATTTTAAAGTACTGGAGCGTCTGCTGAAAAATAAACTTATATTTGACGGACGGAATATTTATGATCCTGTTGAACTGGATGAATTGTCATTTACATATTACTCCATTGGCAGGAAACCGATTTAACTAAATCTTATGAAAAGAATTCTGGTAACCGGAGGAGCCGGTTTTGTTGGCTCACATCTTTGCGAATTTTTGCTAAACAAGGGAAATGAAGTCGTTTGTCTTGATAACTATTTTACAGGAAAGAAGAAAAAAATCGTTCATCTCCTGGATAATCGTTGGTTTGAACTTGTAAGGCATGATGTTACAATGCCTTATTATATAGAAGTTGACGAAATTTATAACCTGGCTTGCCCTGCCTCCCCGGTACATTACCAGTACAATGCCATTAAAACCATAAAAACTTCTGTTTTGGGCGCCATCAATATGCTGGGACTTGCAAAAAGAACAAAAGCCAAGATTTTGCAGGCTTCAACAAGTGAAGTATATGGCGACCCGGAGTTGCATCCACAGCCTGAATCATATTGGGGCCATGTCAATCCGATAGGCGTACGTTCCTGCTACGATGAAGGAAAAAGATGTGCCGAATCGCTGTTCGTCAATTACCATCAGCAAAACAACGTAAAGATAAAGATTGTCAGGATTTTCAACACCTATGGTCCCAAAATGGAACCCGATGACGGCCGGGTTGTTTCCAACTTCATCGTGCAGGCACTTCAAAACAAGGATATCACTATTTTTGGAAATGGAATGCAAACCCGCAGTTTTCAGTATGTAAGCGACCTGGTGGAAGGGATGGTAAGGATGATGGCTACCCCGGATGAATTTACAGGTCCTGTTAATATAGGCAACCCCGGTGAGTTTACAATGCTCCAGCTGGCACACGAGATTATTGATATCACTGGCTCCGGGTCTAAAATTATTTACCTGCCACTACCTGCCGATGATCCTACCCAGCGAAAGCCCGATATTTCCCTTGCAAGGGAAAAGCTGAACGGATGGGAACCGGTGGTACCCCTGCGCGAGGGACTAATCAAAACGATCAGTTACTTTGAAGAGCTGCTGTCTGAAAAATAAACATGTTATTTTTCACAACAAAGTTCTTAAATCAACCCGTATCCGTTTGATGATCTCCAGGATTGCTGCTGTCTTTTAACAGAACAATTCTGAAAAATCTGTAATTTTTCACTGAGCAGGTTTTGGATGTTATGATAGCTTGTAAAGTTATTGCAGGGGTGGGAAAGCTGTTTTTGTTTATTCCCCGATGAGAGATGATTCCATATTCATTTTTCAGATTCTTCCGTGTATTTTTGACAGACCAGGTATATACCAGGTCTAGTCCAAGTCTAGTCAGGACATATGATGTTCCAGGTGATGGTATAGCAAAATATACAGAAGGTATCTGCAGGATCTGTCCGGGATTACCAGTGGAATTTTAAAAGTATGGTTCCCAATTCAGAATAATAGTCCCAAAAATGGAAATAACATGGGTTTTATGTATTGTACTTCATAAAAAAAGCCGTAAATTGTTATGATCTATTAAATTAACCTTTAGATGTTGGATAAAAGAAAAATTAACTCTGCACCCTGATCAGTGCTATTAATCATGAAAAACAAACCTCTGCATTGATAAAAACAGGTTGAGCTAATACTAACGTATTTTGAAAAAGACATGCAAAATAGCCATACTTGAAAACTATGCCCTTTTCAGCTCAGGCATAAAATCTATGCTTCATTCCACCGATGAACTGGAAGTAATAGCTGAAGGAGTAAGTCCCGAAGATCTTGCCATTCACCTTCAGGGCCAGGAACCTGATATTATTCTCATCGACATGCTTCATTGTTTGAATGGCGGCTTAAAAACGATGAAAAAAACAAGGAAAACTTTTCCTGAAATCCCATTCCTGCTGATAACCAATACTGATTTTGCTGATTGCTTTCAGGATTACCAGGAATTTGGGGTAAAAGGGTTTGTATATAATACTGACGGCCCATCCGCATTAATTGGTTCACTTAAAAAGATTTGTGACGGAGAGAATTTGTTACTACAGGAGACCAGGTCAGTGGATATTGCCCATGGTAATCAACAGATAAAAAAATACATACTTACCGACCGGGAAACTGAAGTGTTGAAACTTTTTTGCAGCGGTTTAACTTACAGGGAAATAGGCGAGAAGCTCTATATAAGTCACCGTACCGTAGAATCACACAAGAAGAATATCCTTTCAAAACTGAACATTACATCCACAGCCGAAATGGTAAAATATGCCACCCGGAATAAGTTAATATCCAATTAAAGTTTTTTAAGAAACCGTAAAATTACGGATGTTTTTTGTAATAAATCCTTTGTAAATTTGATAAGCAATTGAATGTTCGAATTGGTGACCCCTCAATTTGAATTATGCAGACCAATCGGTCAGATAAATACAGATTTTGGAACTGAACATGTTTGATGGGTAAGGTTTAATCAATAAAATTTCCTTACATCAAATGTTATGAAAAAAAAATTACCTGTCAATTTGGCCTGGTACTTCTTTTTTTTCGCAACTCTGTTTCTTTTAAAGGCTAATTTTCTTGCCGGGCAAACCATTGCAACCATTGCAACTGACAAGCTGGATTATCTGCCCGGAGAATATGTGACCATAACCGGTACCGGCTGGCTTGCCGGAGAAAAGGTGGAACTGAAGATTGATCATCTAACTTTTGATCATCCGGATGATTATCTCTATTCTGTTGCCGATGTATCAGGCAATATTTATAATTATGAGTACCTGATCCTTGAATGGGACCTTGGGGAGACCTTTGAACTTACAGCCACAGGTCTCACCAGTGCAATGACAGCTACAGCTATTTTTACGGATGCAGTTGGCACTATCAGTAAGGTTTATCAGCACTGGGCCGATGGCGATGCTCCTAATCCTATTCCTGAGTGGAACAACAACATTCTGAGTGATAATAAGTCAGATTATTTTGAAGGTGAAGTTATACCTCATGTTTTTGTATATAAAGCTTCAAACCAGGTGCCTTTAACCAACGGCAACTCCTATTCCTTCAATATAACTTATAATTATTACCAGCAAAACACCAATGCCGGAGGTTTTGCATTCATCACAACGTATAATATCAGCCGGCAACCTGACCCGTTGTATTCGACAAATCCCTATATCCCACCTTCATTGGATAATGCATTCACGAATGGTGGCGGTACTTTAGGTGTATTTTATACAGTCGATGCCGACATTACAAATGTTTCGGCTGTAACCTATCTGGGTACAGGCACCAAAGATGGATATGTTACCATAACTTTTACCTATACAGGTGCAACTACGACCAATGGAATTGCTGAAATATATTACGGACTTTACATTGCTCAACCTGAAAGAGGTGCCTGACCAAAATCTGGGCCCAACCAACGGAGCTTCTATGTGGACCGGTGGTTCACTTCAGACAACGGTTGATATTGGAGGGGCAGGGGCCACTTCCCTTCAGTTGAGTCCCTCTGCTATCATACGTGGTGAAATTTCCGGTCATAAGTTCAATGACCAGAATAACAATGGTATTTGGGATGCAGGTGAACCTCCATTGTCAGGATGGACAATAGAACTTTATAATGACAATGGAGTTGTCCTGGCAACAGAAGTCACCGATGCAAATGGGTATTACTTCTTTTCTGTCACGCCCGATGCAGATAAATCGGATGCAGTTAATGATCCTTATTATGTAAGGGAAGTTGAAGATCAGGCTAATTGGACAAGGACAAAACCCTTAACCAATTATTATGGCCCGCTCATAATTTCTGCTGATCCTAATGTTGGGCAGACTGCATATGCTGACCTTGATTTTGGCAATTATTATTGCATTGCTCCAGATCTCAACAATGCCAGTCTGACGGTATGTGAAAATACTCCCGGAGGACCGCTGGATGGCACGTTTGATCTGACAGATGCTTCAATGGATTTGGGGATCGATGGCACAATGACCGTAGTTTATATTGGTGAAAATATCATTCCCATGGCAGACTGGTCTTCGTATGATGCTGTTGATGGAACAATAGTTAACGTGAAAGCATATTATACGGAGATAAACGATCCTACCTGTTTTGGGCAGGCAACCATTACCTTGAATGTTGACCCGCGTCCGGTTGTTTCAGCAGAGGACCTTACCGAATGCAGCACAGATGAAGGAGGCATCACCGCTCAGTTCAACCTGAATTCAGCAGTCACCTATGATATCGGAACTCCTGCTTATTTCAGCGGAGCAACAGAAATAGGCAGCCCTGCAGTGTATGTTGGGGCAGATGGTGAACAAATCACGGTCACTGTAACCAGTGACGATGATTGTGAAACCACCAAGACCTTCATGCTGAATGTTGACCCGCGTCCGGTTGTTTCAGTTAACAATCTGACTGAATGCAGCACAGAAGAAGGAGGCAATACCGCAATGTTCGACCTGGCATCAGCAGTCACCTATGATATCGGCACTCCTGTATTTTCCAGCGGGGGATCAATAATCAACCCTGTGATGTATGAAGGAACAGACGGGGAAGAAATCTCAGTAACTGTAACCAGTGAGGATGATTGTGAAACCACCAAGACCTTCATGCTGAATGTTGACCCGCGTCCGGTTGTTTCAGTTAACAATCTGACCGAATGCAGTACGGAGGAAGGAGAAAACACTGCCATGTTCGACCTGACATCAGCAGTCACCTTTGATATCGGAACTCCTGCTTATTTCAGCGGAGCAACAGAAATAGGCAGCCCTGCAATGTATGTCGGGGCAGATGGTGAAATACAATATGATGTATGTAATATCCTGTAGATAAAAATCCGTAATTTTACGGATAGTTTTAATAATAATTTAAATGTAACTTGATTCAACTTTAATAGATGATAAAAAACAAAAATCGCAGATTTTGCCTGACCAATACTGCAAAACAAACCCAGTCTTAGGAAGAAGAACATTTTGGACACTTTTGATGATGATTTGAGGATGTAATTAAAAAAGAAGTTATTCCTTAAATCGTTATTTATGAAGAACAAATTATTTAGCCCCCGCGCTAAAAAGAGCAATCCTGCCGGGTGGCAGAATGTTTTTATTTTACCCCTCCCATTTGAAGGAGATATTGGTTCCCTAACACTTCATCCAACACATATCTATTTAGTTAACTTCTCTACCTGAATTAATTCCAAGTATCTGGCGGGAGTGTGATCTTTTTGAATCCAATTACTAAAAACATAATCATATGAAAATTTTCACTTATCTAAAAACACACCGGAAATTCTACGTAGCATTGCTTACGGGAATTTTTTATTTATTAATTTTTCAGGTAGTGGTAGCTCAGAACTACCCACAGCCTGCATCACTAATTACAAATTATGCTCAACGATGGACTGAAGGAGCACAATGGAATGATGATGGATCGATAAACGATCTCACTAATATTAAACCGCCTCAAGGAGTCATTAGATGTGGTTCATCTGCCAGTACACAATCACAGGTGAAACCATTAAATGATTTTCTTTATGGCACTGGAGGTTTTGTGATTGATATTTCAGCAAGTCCAATACCTCCAATAGATCCCAGCACAGGTCAACCAGTAAGTCTTTTAAATCCAACGTTGGGGCAACCTGTAATATGGTTGAATTTTGATGTCCGGCCTTTTGCCGGCAGTTTTTCAATTCAAATTAATGACAATGCAGGAGACCTGATTGGATGGGCTTTGTATACTTCTGATGCACATCAGGCAGGAGTTACGTTGAGTTCTAACGGTGAATATTTGAGCGGGGCATCAGGTAACCTGACTTTATTGGCAACAGGAGTTGAAAGTTCGGCATCCTGGAATACCCTCCCGATTGACAGTGAAAATTTTACTCAAGCCACAAATCTATATATTGCTATTTGGGACCAGAATGGAACTGACAATGAAGTTACTTTAAATAACTTTAAAGCACGCTATGGTTGCGGCGATGATACCGATTATATTATTTGTTCTTTAGATAATGATGATCCAGTTGTTTTATCATGTGTTGAAGAAGAAGGTTTTTATGAGGTTATGATTCATGTCTATGGTGCAAATGGATTATACCAGGCAATAGATAAAACGGGTTTGGCAGTCGACATATCTGAACCTGTCTGCCTCACAAATTTAGGAAGTACTGGAGTTGTGGAAGGATATTTTACTTTAAGATATCCTATTGGTGTAGATTATAATTTTGATATTGTTGCTGTTAATGATGGAACAGATGATTGTCCGGATGCTAGAAATTACGCTGAATGCCAGATTATCGGGATTACAGGGGCCAGCCTTACCTTGCCAGTCTGTGATATTACAGATTTTGGAAATGTTACAGTTTATCAGGGAAATGATGGCTGGATTGATCTCACTATTTCCTATGGAACTCCTCCGTATAATATTTCCTGGACTGGACCAAATGACTTTACAAGTAGTGAAGAAGATATTTCAGGCCTGGTTATAGGCCTTTATATAGTAACCATTGTCGATGCTAATGGATGCACAACCAGTTGTTCTCAGGAAATTAACTTTGAGGCATCTGCTCCAAACTGCTTAATTACTCCAACGCACGTAAGCTGTTACGGTGGAAATGACGGCTCAGCTACTGTTTCAGCAGATGGTGGTTCAGGGGTATTTGCATTTACATGGTATAAAGATCCGGACTTAGAAAATCCGATTGGAACAGGAACGTCAATTGGTGGTTTATCAGCAGGCGATTATACGGTTGTAGTGTTTGATATTATTACAGAGAATGATAATCAATGTCACATTACTATTACGGAGCCAGATGAAATTAAGCTTATTTGTCCTGATGCTGAAGAATTAAATACCTGCCTGACTGCTGCACAAATTAAAACCGCATTTGATGCATGGTTAATGGAAGCAAGTGCAACACAGGGAGAGGATGTGCTTATGGTATTAAACGACTGGGATGGAATTTATCCTGATGAATGCGGCGGGAGTGTTACGGTTCATTTCAGCGTTGATGACGAATGTGCAGATCCAGGGTATTGTGATGCCACCTTTACGGTACCAGCCCCAGATGCTATTGTCCACAACTTCCCGGGCAATATGACAGCAGAGGACTGCGAAACCCAGGCTGACATAGACCTAGCCTTTACCAATTGG
>JAEYNZ010000044.1 GCA_023412195.1 Bacteroidota bacterium | reverse complement strand
ACGATTTGTTTCCTCCCCGCACCTCACAACTGCTTCAGACTGAACGACAAATTGGTCTGTGTAATCCTTTCATATTACCAGGTTTTTAATTAATATATAAACGTACGCTTCGTGGCGTACCGAAGTTTCACATAGTTCCCGATGCGGTTTTTTGCTTCAGTCTTAATTGTCAGACTATGTGCATGTTAAGTAAATCCGTCATTGATACCGTAGGGAGAAATCACAAAAAGTTAACCGGACAATAATGATTCCAGTTAAAGCAAAAACCAGTCGGTGCAGATGCCATGCTGCCCCGACTGGTTTTATAATTATAAAAAATTATATGCTCTGTCAGCTGGTCTTCAGCAATTGCATAATTTCATCCAGCTTGGGAGAAAGAATGATTTCAGTACGGCGGTTGCCTGCCCTTCCTTCCTGGGTATCATTTGACATTTTTGGTGAAAACTCCCCTTTGCCCGATGCTGTAACACGTGTGGGAACAATTTTGTATTCATCAGTCAAAATCCTGACGATAGAAGTTGCACGGGCCACACTTAAATCCCAGTTGTCTTTATAGACTGCGGTTTTAATCGGAATATTATCGGTATGTCCCTCGATCAGGATATCAATGTCGAAGTTTTTATTCAGCACATCGGCCAGCACCTTCAAAGCATCCTTACCTTTTGCCTCAACGGCTGCACTTCCTGATTTGAACAACAATTTATCAGACATTGAAACATATACTTTCCCGTTAATGACTTCAACCGACAGTTCATCGGAACGGAATCCCAGCAATGCATTCCGGAGAATATTGTTCAAGCGGTTCGTAACTGAATCCTGCCGTGCTATAACCTGCTGAAGTTCAAACAATGCCTGTTCACGCTCCTTCAGTAATCTTTCCTTGGCAGCCAGTTCATCCGACTTCTGCTTCAGGGAAAGGTTCAGCTGCTGTGCCTGGTTAAGACTGGCATCTGAAAGATCATTATACTTCTTTTCGGTATTCTTCAGAGAAACATTCAACCCCGACACCTCATCATTCAGGGAAGTAATATTATTCTTTAACGAAACAATTTCCTTATCCCGCAAGTCAAGTGTTTTGCACAGCTGATCCCGTTCATCAACAACTGCAAGCACCCTTTTTGAAGCCTTAAATTTCTCAGGACGCGATTGTCCGCACTGGTATATGGGTTTGGCACATGAAGTGACAAACAACCCAAATAAACATAAGATGGCAATAACATTTCTTGTTTTCATGGTCTTCATTTAGCTTTAAAATTTGGACAATAATAATCATTTTCCAGAATAAATTTTCAAGAAAAATAATTTGGAATAAATGCTAAAATTTAAAAAAGGGAGTTCTTTATCTTAGGTTTTTCAATCTAATGCAATTTAATATATTAACCAGATCTTAATTCGGGGTAGCTTCTGATTATTATTAAAGCTTTCCTTAATGTGCCAGATTATGTAGGTTAAAAGCCTTAGAACATTTATATTTTTTCTTCACAGAGACTCCGGCTTGCTTAATCAAAATCCTGCCAGTGCCCTTGTGTTTATAATTTACCATTAAAGTCGTCAGGTTAACCTGCCTTCATAAAGGTCTCCTGGACGGTTCATCTAATTGTTAAACTAATGAATCATTCCAATTTAAGTCGTACTTAATTCGGGTTAAATTTGATTATTTCCGAATAAACATCGAATAAACACCGAATAAACCCCCAATTAACGTCAAATAAAATATGGATTTAATTAATAGTTGCCACTAACCTGATCAGTTTTAAAAACTACGATTGGGTGGTTCACCCTACATGGTTTTACAGGATATTCTTAAATTCAAATTTATGGGAATCATTCAACCTCATCCTTCATTATCATAATGTAGTAATAACCAGTTTTTCTGAATATACCCCATGCTCCACAATAACTTTGAGAAAATAAATCCCAGGAGACAAATGATGAACAGAAATTTTGGCATTTTCGGCTACTTCAAATTCAGAAACCACAACACCTGAGATAGAATATATGATTCCATGCCCAGGTTCACCTGTCACTCCATGAAGAGATATAAAATCGCAGGCAGGATTGGGATAGATCCGAACAATCTTTTTCCTTGATTCTGCATAGGTGGAAGACAACCATATTTTCTCAACAAACTCCGGGTGGTCGATAAACGGATTCCTGTTGTTCTGGAAAGAATAAATGATGTCGTTCCTTCTTCTTTCTAATGAATCAACAGGATCGGTATGATGCCATTCAAGCAAAGCAGAAAGTTTACCATGGTATCCCTTGCCTGTTTCATTCAGTGTCATTGTATTTACAGCGTCCACCAGATCAAGGTCAGGTTCACCGTCTGTGCCTTCATACCTGACTGCCATGTAAAAAAGCATCCTTGCAACATCCCCCTTCACTGCATCGCGGGGCTCCCATGAATCAGCGTCAGTCCTGCATTCAGTGGGACCATCACCATCTATATAAATACTGCCTCCCCAGTCAAAATCTTTATTATTACGTGCACTGTTTACAGATAGATCTGCAGGCCTGATATGATGAACATCGGTGCCTGCACCTTTTGATGTACCAAAATTACCATGTGAAGATGCCCATACTGATTCTCTGGTCCAGCCGTTACCATTGTTGTACTCCTGTGCAGCATTCACGCTCCGGCCAGAATAAAAGAGAACGACATGCTCAGGATTGGCGGGATCTTTATCCGTTTCTTTTAAAATATCCCATACATCAGTATTCGATGAAGTATACGGAAATGATTTATGTCCTTTTACAATTTCATGAAGGGCTGACTTTAGATCTTCACCTGAAAGATGGTTAGTGTGGTTGTAATATCCGTCGGGAACCTGTGAGGGGGCTGTCAATGAGAAACAAAGCACCATAGATAAAACGACAATTGTGTGTTGAAAGAGTAAATTCATATCTCTGCGGTTTATTTGATTTCGGGGGGTAAAAAACTAAAAATTACGAGGAATAACAGGTTGGTTCCAGACGCATAATATGTACAGCATCATGGCCAGGATGAAAACAAGGTATAGCTTGAATTGAATCATTGAGAGCATGTAGTTCAATTTTCGGTTTCTGAACAAGTTACAAAAAAAAATTATTTCTCCGAAGAAGTTTTCAGAAAAACAAATGATCATTAATTTACCATACTTTACCAGTATAAAAAGAGGTATTTTTATGGAAATGGCGCCCTGTATTCTTTCGTAACCTTTGCAGGATTTTTTTAGCTCAATCAGAAGTCACCTTCATTCGTAAGGACAACTAAATATAAATTGTTTTGATGAGAATGTTATAATAACTACACAAGTTCTTAAAAACTACTTTCTCTTATAGGTATTTACAATTGACATAGTCTTCATTGGGTTCGTCCGTGTCAGAATCAGAAGATCGTCTTTTAATTCATAATCCCAGATTATTTCCATTGACTGGTTTTGTAACGTAATTGTAGTAATAAACTGATTGCCATCAGTTTTCCATGTACCTTCATAAGAATCCATTGTTCCTGATCCAGACATATTTCCGGTTAATGTGTAAGTACCGTCTTCCTTGATAACATAGTCTGTTACTGCAGTACCGTTTTTGATTTCATCCACCATAATTTTTTCAGTACCGTTGCTGGTTACATATGCACACTCAGTTACTCCCCATGTGCCGATTAACTTTTGATCCTGCCCAATTGCATAAAATGCCGCAAAAACAAGGATAATTGACAATGTAGTTTTCATGATCGTTATTTTTAAAATTTTGACCTTACTGTATGGTAATTTGGTCTCTTTTTTAGTTTGTCTGACTGGATTAAATCCTGCACTTTATATCAATAAACCGATCATGGAGGGTGGTCAGCCCGATTTTGACTTTTACCAATTTTAAACCGGCCTGAATTATTTTATACTACACTAAAAAACAATACAACAAGATACTGAATTTTAGCCATATAACAACCAGCAATTCAATTTATTCTGAGATTTAAATTAAAGTTCCGAAACATTATGGTTAAGCCATTCATCGGGCCTTTTAAGAATTAATTTTAAAAAACTACAAGGTAAATTCAAAAAAACATGAGGAATTTAAGCAGGGAATTCACAAAAAACAATTTCATCAGGTATGAGTTTTAACTGGTACTAATTACACTATTCTGATTTTCTTCAGACAGGTACAGTGAAGATGTTTGTGGTCTACCTGTCAATCTGCATAATGGTTTTATTTTTAATTTCAACTTTCGTTTAAGCATATATTCCAGTGAAAAAAATTATCTTGCCAGCCATTTATTAACCAATGGGTCTGATAGAAACTTATATTATGAAAAAAAAATCTTATTTAATTTCCATTTTAATCTTCTTCTCAATTCAGATCTTTGCACAACCACCGCGTCAGCTTGTACAGGTGGTTGTTACTCCTGATAAAAATGACTGGACTTATCGTGCAGGTGATCAGGCAGAATTCAGAATCCAGGTTCTGCGAAACAATGTACCCCTGGATGGAATTGAAGTGATCTACAACATTCAGCCAGAGCAGATGAAAGTCATTGAAGAAGGCAACCTAACCTTGAAAAAAGGTATTGCTTCTGTCAAAGCACCTAAGTTTAAAAGCCCTGGATTTCTGAGGTGCACTGCATCCGTTGAGGTAGATGGAAAAACCTATTCTTCTTATGCCACTGCCGGGTTCTCTCCCGATAAAATTGAACCAACTACAACCTTACCTAAGGATTTCATGGACTTCTGGGAAAAGGGTAAACAGGAATTAGCCAAAATAGAAATGAAACCTGTAATGACATTAATTCCTGAGCGCTGCACCGACAAGGTAGATGTTTACCATGTGAGCATCAACAACATCAAGGGAAAAATGTACGGGATTCTCTGCCAGCCTAAAGCAGAGGGTAAATACCCTGCAATACTGCATGTCCCGGGGGCCGGTATTCGTCCATATACTGGTGATATCGCCGGTGCCGAAAAAGGGTTTATAACTTTCCAGATTGGTATTCACGGCATCCCCGTCAATCTGGATCCGGGGGTCTACACCGATCTAGCATCAGGCCCTCTTGAAGGATATTGGGCAAACAACCTCGACGACAAGGAGTACTATTATTTCAAACGTGTTTACCTGGGTTGTGTAAGGTCGGTCGATTTCATCGAAAGCCTTGAACGTTTTGATGGTAAAAACATTGGAGTTACAGGAGGAAGCCAGGGAGGAGCTCTTTCTATTATTATCGCAGGGCTTGACAGCAGGATTGATTATCTGGCTGCGTTTTATCCTGCCCTTTCAGACCTTCCGGGTTACCTGAATGAACGGGCAGGCGGCTGGCCTCATATGTTCCGCAACGACTTTACCAATAAACCAGAGAAAGTAGAAACCTCGAAGTATTTCGATGTGGTAAATTTTGCACGGTTTGTCAATGTTCCGGGATGGTACAGCTGGGGATACAATGATAATGTTTGTCCTCCTACCTCGATGCATGCGGCTTACAACGTCATTCCCGGAAAAAAGGAACTTCATATTTTCCAGGAAACACAGCACTGGACCTTTCCTGAGCAAAATGAAATGAGAACCGGTTGGTTATATAAAATGCTGCAGCAGAATTAAAATTCAAAAAGGGTATTGCATCCATTACAGGGATCAGCAAAAGTTGCCAAACCGAAAACTTTAAAGCAGGTATACTTATTATCACTACATTCACAGCCTTTATTAATCAATTAATCTAATGAGAACTTTGGCTGGCTGGATTTTAGAAAAACAGGGATGGAAAGTTGTTGGTGATTATGGCGGAATTAAAAAATCAGTCACCATTTTTGCTCCGCATAAGCTCACATCGACTATTATTACGGCAAGATGGGCTTTACAGAACTTGGGGTAAATTTCAAATTTCTATTCGAAAAAAGAACTTTTCTTTTTCCCCTTTAGCCTGGTCATGCGGGCTTTGGGATCAATACCGGTAAGAGGTGTTAAAGGTCAGAATGCTATTTTCCATGTGGTTGAAATGCTGAACAAGTATGATGAACTACACATTGTAGTTTCACCTGAAGGATGGATCAAAAAAATGACAAAGTGGAATAAGGGCTTTTTCTACATGGCTCAAAAAGCCAATGTGCCCATTGCTGTTGCCATACTTGATTATGGAAAAAAAGAAATGGGCGTAAAAAAAATAATTTATGACACCTCGGATTTCAAATCTGTACTGGCTGAAATGAATGCTGTCTTTAAAGATGTAAAAGGTAAAAATCCTGAGCAGTTTGCACTTCATTCAGAAAAAGGGGATTTAGACCTAGAAAAATAATACCACCTAAGAAAAAACTATCCGGCCTGACTGGCGATTCGTAATTTTAAATTCTGGTTCTATTTGTTGGAAAAAAGATGTTGGAGTGTCGCCGGTTAACATATCACTAGAGTATATTTTCATAGAAACTTAACATGAAAAAAAGGAGCCAGAATTTATTCTAACTCCCTCATAATCTGGAGCGGGAAATGGGGATCGAACCCACGACTTTCACCTTGGGAAGGTGACGCTCTACCACTGAGCTACTCCCGCTTTATATTTACTTCTAAATTTCTCCTCAGCCTGGTATCCGTCGGCTGACGGATTACCGCTGAGCTACTCCCATTTAATTGTTGGCGCAAATTTAGAAAAATTTGGATTGCACCATTTTTATTCAGCAATATTTTTGTTCAAACCACCGGTAATTTCCATGGCGACCTGTAATGTGCCTTCACCATTTCATTGGCATCGGCATCACCCTCG
>JAEYNZ010000173.1 GCA_023412195.1 Bacteroidota bacterium | reverse complement strand
GCTTCAATTAAAATGGATTTGAAAATAGAGGGGGTCTAAAAATTAATGGCTAAATGAATTGCCCATAAATTGGGCTCTACAGATAATAAAATTTAATAATCCCGACTTTAGTCGGTTAACAGTGAAAAATTATCTATTTCCTCAGTAAAAGGTATTACAGCCTGATGAATTGTACTATGAAGGACGGGGCACAAGATACTAAGACACAAGTATCAAGACTTTGATCCTGCAAGCACAATATGAATATCCATATAATAATCTTGTCTCTTTTGTAATTGCCATTTTCACGACCCCTCCCATCCTTCCGCCAGATGGTGGAGAGAAGTAAGACGCTCAGCAACCTGCTTAGTTAGCATGGTCTTGAAGTGCACCTTCGGGGGATTTAGGGGGTCGTATTTCAGCAACTGGTGTTTCATTTCTGCTATTATTTTCTATTGGGATATAATACTTTTTACTGAGGGACTTGTGCCTGGTGTCTATGAGTCTTGATACTCCAACATTTGGTCCTTTATTAACAGTTTATTACATTAGAGTGAATTAATTTCTCAGCTTAACTGAAACCAATTCCATATCATTTCTGATGAATATGTGTTGCCCCGCAATGGCAGGATGCGACCATGTTACTCCACGTGGAAGCTGCTTCCGGGTGGGGGAAATGATTTTATCGCGGCTAAGTATTTTCAGTCCTGAAGGTGAAAGTTCTGTTACCAACAGCTCACCATGTTCATTAAACATAATGGTATACCTGCCGGCACTTATAAAATGGATATTTGCCCACCTGTCTTTTTTCACCGCCGTCAGATCTTCCCAAACACGGTTCCCGGTTTTTAGTTCAAGGCACCTTAATTCGCCGTAGCTGTCAACCCCATATATGTATTGGCCGTCAATTACCGCAGTGTTCATGACACAATGCAGTGCGTCGGTTTCCCGTTCGCTCCGTCCTTCACGTTGCCATACCTTTTCTGCAGTGGTATAATCATTTCCCAGATGTACCAGCAGCGAACCATTATAAAACGCACTTACGAACAGGTAATCATCACACAAGACAGGAGTTGAAATGCCCATTCCCATTTTTATTTTCCATGGAAATTTCCAGAAAATTTCACCCGTAGCCGGATCCATACCAGCTAAATGGTCTTCTGTCCATACCACCAATACCTTCGTTCCATTTTTTTCAATGATAACAGGTGCTGAATAGGAAGCCCTGTCATCAAGATTTCTCCAAAGCTCCTTCCCGCTGTTCTTGCTGAAGGCGACTACAGCTGCATGATTACTGCCCCCAATTTGCACGATGATTTTATCACCATCAATCAGCGGAGTGGCAGCTATACCCCATATAGGCATGCTGATATTGTATTCGCGGTTCAGATCCCTGTGCCATAGTATTTTTCCGGATTCAGCATCAAGACAGTAAAAGTGCCCCATTGTACCAAGCGACCATACTTTTCCTTCTTCATACACTACTGAAGCTCGTGGGCCGGCAGGGTATCCAACTCCTTCATAGGGGCACTCATACCTGAACTCCCATAGTTTCCTGCCTGTTTCCTGATCGAAACATAACACACCTTCTGTTTGAACGGGCTCTTCCACCAAATCGGTCAGGTATACCTTTCCTCCGGCTACAGTAGGACCCGAATAACCTGAGCCTACAGGCACCGACCATACTGGAACAGAATCAGCCCCTTTTATGATGTAATGCTCAGCAAGTTGTGCATTCCTGCTTCTGCCCCGCCAATCAGGCCAGTCCTGGGAAATTGCGTAACCATGAAAAAGATGAAAAAGAATAACAGACAGAAACACAACCTTTAGCATAGTAAATGTTTTTGACAAATCTAATCAAAAATTAAAATAACCGGTGGCTGAACTGAACCCAGTATCCTAGATATCGTAATTAAAATTCCGCAGATGATGCCCCATGCGGTCGCGTTTGGTTTTGAGATATTTTTGGTTGTGTTCGTTGGGTTCAATTTCAATTGGAATAATTTCAACCACTTCGAGTCCAAAACCTTCAAGTCCCACTCTTTTAACCGGATTGTTTGTAAGAAGCTTCATTTTAGTAACTCCTAAATTTCGGAGAATTTGTGCTCCAACACCATAATCCCGTTCATCGGCTTTGAAGCCCAGGTGCAGGTTGGCTTCAATTGTATCAAGCCCCTGGTCCTGCAATTTATAGGCAGCAATTTTATTGAGCAGACCAATTCCTCTTCCTTCCTGCATCATATAGACGATTACACCCTTTCCTTCCTTTTCTATAAGTTCCATTGAAGCATGCAGCTGATCTCCGCATTCACATCGAAGTGAGCCGAAAACATCGCCAGTCATACAGGAGGAGTGAACCCTTACGTGTATGGGTTCATTTGCAGCCCATGTTCCTTTAATCAGGGCTATATGCTCTGCACCATTCGATTTCTGACGGAAAGGAATTATCCTGAACCCCCCGTAATGTGTAGGGAGAAATACTTCTTCACCTCTTTCAATAAGGCTTTCACTTTGAAACAGGAAAGATATGAGGTCTTTTATAGAAACAATCTTGAGGTCGAACTTCCTGGCCAGCACCATTAATTGAGGGAGACGAGCCATCGTTCCGTCATCATTCATAATTTCCACAAGCACTCCCGAGGGATAGAGTCCAGCAAGCCGGGCCAGGTCGACTGCAGCTTCTGTATGGCCGCTGCGCCGGAGTACGCCCCTGTTTTTTGCTTTTAAAGGAAAAATATGGCCCGGCCGGGCCAGCTGTTCTGGTTTTGTATCCTGCCCGACAAGCAATTTAATCGTAGTAGCCCTGTCGTGGGCAGAGATACCGGTACTAACACCCGGACCAATTGCATCCACCGATACTGTGAACTGGGTTTCATGCATGGAAGTATTTTGGCCTACCATCAGGTCGAGATTTAGTTCTTCACAACGTTTTTCTGTAAGGGCAACGCATATAAGTCCTCTGCCATGGATCGTCATGAAATTGATAATTTCCGGGGTCACAAGTTCTGAAGCCACGATAAAATCTCCTTCATTCTCCCGGTCTTCATCGTCAACAACAATCACAAGCTCTCCTCTTTTAATTGCTGCGATTGCCTCGGGTATCGTGTTCAGCTTTATGTCTGTCATGCTCCTCATACTTTTAATAAGGGGCAAAATTACAACAAATAATCGATATTAACCCTCCAAAAAAACCATGAACCCTGAATGGAAGCTGTGGGGCAATATTTCTCCACCATTAAGGAATAGCTGATGGCTCTGATAGCATAGAATTGATTATGTCTGCCCAGCCCTTCTTGATTTTTCCCATTTTACACTCTGTTTTCCCCTAATATACCTAAAAATTCCCAGGATGGATGCATAATGTATGAAGACAAAATAAAAGGGAATAAAAAGAAGCTTCATCCTGAGCATACGGTTCTCGAGTTTCCAGCCAATAAATGCGAGAAGGTAAGAAAACAGTTGCAGGTATAAAAAAAAGCTAAAGAAGGCTTCCCCACCCTTTAATACAATGAAAAGATTAACAGGCAGCAACAGGAACAGGGAAACGGGTGCAAGTGTCCATCTAAGGACTTTATGAGAGAAAAACTGCCATGAAAGAATTCCGTACCGGAATGGATTCAGAAGATGCTTCAGCCGTGACAGGCTTTGGATACCTCCCGCAGCAATCCTGATTTTACGTTTCAGTTCTTCCTCCACATTGAGTGAAGCCGACTCTTCGGCATAAGCATTGGGTGTGTATGCTATTTTGTATCCTTTTTGGGCAATGCGAAGTGAAATAATAAAATCATCCAGAATTGTATCAGGTTCAACCTCTTCAAAGAGTTCGCGCCGGATTGCAAACAGCTCTCCAACGGCTCCCACCGCGGAGTTAATCTCTGCATCCATTTGCTTGATCCACGATTCAAATCTCCAGTAGAGACCTTCACCTGCAGCAGCAGCCACATCAGCAGAATGTTCCACGATGCGCTTTTCTCCAGCCACACAACCTGTTTTGGGGTCGCTGAAGCAGGCAATAATCTGCCGGATGGCATCTTTGTTGAGGATGGTATTTGTATCTGAAAAAATGACAACAGGTGCATTCACAAATGTCATCCCCCGGTTCATAGCATGCATCTTCCCCCTTCTTTCCGGTTGATGATAAACTTCATTATGCGGGTATTCCTTTAACAAGTCAGGTGTTCCGTCATTTGATCCATCAGTAATCCAAAGGTATTGAACCTTTTCCCTGGGATAATCAAGTTGAAGTGAGTTACCGACTTTCTGCCGGATAAAGTCCCTTTCATTGTAGGCAGTTACAAAAAGGCAAACATTGGGTTCATAAAAAGGTGTATGATTCTTTGTTGCCGGCCTGAAAATTTTTCTGATGCGGGTAATTGCAAAAAGCAGCAGCGGGTATCCGGCATAGGTATAGATCAGGATGATTAGGAATATCCAGAATAGTAGTTTCAGAATCATTCAATATGCTTTTTATAAAATCCGCTTAAAGCATCGGCAAGTGCTAAGTTATCAAATTTTTCGTGGATATATTCAATTGCATTCCGTGAAATGGAATGGAAAAGTTCTTCATCAGTGACCAGGCGTTCAATCTCTGAGACAAAATCATTTTCTCCTTCCGCAATAAGGATATTCTTTCCGCTTTCAGTTGAGATACCTTCCGTTCCTATTGGAGTGGTAACAATAGGTTTTCCCAGTGCCATTCCCTCAATAATTTTAATACGCATACCACTGCCGGAGAAAAGTGGAACAACCATAATCGATTTGGAATTTATCAACTGATATGCATCGGGTACTTCACCAAGGAAAATGATATTGGGAGCATTAAACCTTCTGATCAGCCAGTCGGGGGCTTGTCGTCCGGCAATATAAAATTTCAGGTCTGGGAACTTCTGGTTTATTTTTGGCCAGCACTTATCAATAAACCAGATCAGGCCTTCCTGGTTTGGCGCCCATTCAAGAGAACCTATATGAAACAGTGACGGATGTTCGAGATTTTTTGCATGAGGTATAAGTTCCCTGGTATCGATACCTGTTGGGGAAACATGCCGGGGTTTTGTATTGCCAAGGCTGTCGAGGATAATCCCATCGCGTTCAGTGATAGGCACCAGCAAATCATACTGGTTCAGGCAGCTTTTTTCAAATTTTTTTATTCTTCTTGCAAGTTCCTTCAGGTAAAATTTTTTAAACCCTTTTGAAAGCAATGCAGACCGTTCCCATATTTCATGCTCAATGTTATGAGCTCTGTAAACAATCAAAGAATCCGTGTGCTTTCTGATAACGGGAATATAAGGACATACATACAGTCCTTCAAGTTGTATGATATCAAACTGCTTCTCAATCAGAAGCTGCCTTAGACCTGCAGCAAATGACTGGGAAATAAATCTGACGGCATTATATGGTTTCCCTGAAGTGAACAGATTTACAGCAGCTGCAAACAGAGAAACAGGAGCAGGCACATCTATAAGCCGGAAGTCCGCCCAGTCCTTCACGGATTCAGGAATTTCCGAAATATCGGTATGATGCTTTAGCGTGTTCATTGCAAGCACTGTCACTTCGTGTCCAAGGAGTGAAAAACCTGAAGTAAGGTTCATGCAGGCAATGGCTCCGCCATCGTTTGTAGGGTATGGGACTTTATTAGTTACCTGCAGAATCTTCATGATCTATTCATTAGTTCAGATTCAGAAGGCTTATAATCAACCATACTTTCCTGTTGATTTTTAGTTTTTTGCCTGAAGAGGTGTCCGAATTTATCAACTCTAAGTTTATCGTAAATCTTCCTGTAAGTTTCAGCGCTCATCAGGGCAGCATCGGTTGCAGCCTTGTATGACAGCCAGATTCCGATCGGAAGGAAAATGAGTGATGAAAACCACATTCCGGTAAACATATCCCACACATCTTCACGGGCCGATTTTTCTCCGGTCATCGACACAATATAATAGGCAATAAAAAGCAAAATTGAAATAACGACAGGCATTCCCAATCCACCTTTTCTGATAATAGCACCTAAAGGTGCACCAATAAAGAAAAAGATCAGCACTGCAATGGAAAGTGTATATTTCCTATGCCTTTCCATGGTATATTTATTCAGGTTTTTCTTCCGGTTATATAATTCATCATCGTACATATTAAGGGTCTGCACGTTGTTCCGTGCTTCAGAAAGCGCAGCCTGAACCATTTCGGCTTTCACCCATTTATCCTGCTTCATAAAAAACTCATCGAAATTAAAAAGGGAATCGGGAGTGATATTCACTTCCTGTTTTAGGGAATCATGGGTAGCCGTATAATTTACCATTTTTCGATTCACAGGAGAGTTCAGCCTGATCTGAAGCAGGTAATTGCGCAGCCGCATCCTGTAGTCGGTACCAAGTGAATCTTCCATGAACCGGAGCTGGTCAATTCTCAGCATCCTGAATGAATTGCGGAAAATATTTTCGTCGCGCCGGTTAAATTCAAAGTTCTGCACCTTCACCCTGATTGTCTGTTCTTCAAAATTATCACGTCTGAAAGGGTATGTTTCGCGGCTTCTCCTGTTTTGGGAGCCTCCCTCCCGGTAGTTTACACCATCGTAAAGGTTAAGCACCATGAATTTCTTATCCTCCGTGATCCGAAGATAACCTGAGTCGGCGACGGTCACACTTTCATTTGATTTGTTATCAGTATGGTCATATATAAGAAGATCATACAGCATATTTGTTTTTTTATCCTTATTGCCGATACGTATGCTGTAGCCGTCAATTTCGTTCGTAAATACACCCTGTTGCAGAATCAGTTCAGGGCGTTGCTCCTTTACGCTCCACAGGAGTGTTGTAAACCGGAGGTTCGTATGCGGAAGGACATAATTGGCAAAATAGAATGCGGTAGCAGTAATCAGGATTGCAATAATGAAAAGGGGCTTCATAATACGGAAGAGTGAAATGCCTGAAGATTTCATGGCAAGCAGTTCATAGTCTTCTCCGAGGGAGCCGAAAGTCATGATGGAAGCCAGCAGCATGGCCAGGGGGAAAGCATAGGGCAGCAGGCCAAAGGTGGCATAAAACATCATTTCCCCTAGCAGGCTGATATCAAGCCCCTTGCCAACCAGGTCATCGACGTATTTCCACAGGAACTGCATCAGCAGCACAAATACGACAATAAAAAAGGTCATAAAAAATGGCCCCAGGAACGATTTAATGATATACCAGTGTAACCTTTTCATCGACTGTTCTTTTGAACAAGTGCAAAACTAGTTTAATTTAAGTGAAATATAAAGCAAAAAAAGGTTAAGAAGGTATTGAAGAGGGCGTTATTTATTCTTTAGTTTACGTACAGGCAGACAGTTATGATCCAAGCACACGTTTCAAATCGATGATCTGGCTATTCCAAAGGTCACGTGATTCTTCCATTTCATCTTCATATGTAAAATCAACCACTATCAGTGATACATCACCTGTAAGTTCGTCCTGTGATATTTTGAATTCAAAGTAGCTTCCTTCATTCTCCAGCCAATTAAACCTGACGAGCCGGTTTTCTTTCCTGACCGTCATTTCGGCCACCTGTTCCGTGTTGTCCCATACAAAAGTAAACCGGTTTCCCCTAACGCGCACATCATCGGCAAACCACTCGGCAAGGCCCGAAGCCGAACTGAGGCGGTTATATAAAACCTTTGGGGAACAGTTTATTACATATTCAAATTGTACTTTTATCTTCTCAGTCATGTTCAGTTTTTTGGCAATATAGCTATTCTGTTTTTAAGAAACAACAACTAAAAATTGACTACTATTAATTTTAAGTATTTTTTTTACGGCGGGCGATTGCTAAAAAAAATAAATATTATATTTGCACCTCGTTTTTCAAGGCATGAAAGAAGGAACACAATGTAGATTTACCTGCATAACTTTGATTGACTGAAATAATGGCGAGGTAGCTCAGCTGGTTAGAGCGCGTGATTCATAATCACGAGGTCGGCGGATCATGCCCGCCTCTCGCTACTTGAAGATGAGGCAGTTACAAGATAAAGTAACTGTCTCATTTCTTTTGATACATACGAGATACATACATTTTGGGGGGAGAATAACAACAAAGCACAAAAAAAACCGCCTGAACTTCAGACGGTTTTCTATACTAACATTTTGAGATTATGCTACCACAACTGGGCCTGCATACACGCTGTTGGAAACCTGACCGGCAGCTGAGAGGAAGGCTATCCAGGTATGAACAGTATCTGCAGAATAATTTGCAGGAATGCTGACATTCTGCGCACCATCTGCTCTTACGCCACTCTCAGTGGAAACCACTGCATGCCCTTTTGCAGGGTTATAGACCACAAGCAGTGCTTTGTCAGTTGCCTGAGCATCACCCTCACCTGAATTATCATCCCAACTAAATGTTACCTGTCCTGCAACGGGTGAGGTTGCACCAGGATTAGCAGCTTCAGTCAGAGAACCACGACTCAGCAGTGCACCCTGATAATTGATTATAAAATCAGGATAATCGCCAGCAAGGGCATTCTGAATGGTGAAAGACATGGCACTGTTGAATGGTGACATCTTTGAAGCGTAGTTTTTGAAACCAAGTTTCAGGAAATCACCCAGGGGTTGCAAGAATTTTAAAGTAACCAAAAATTTTGCACGCTGAGTTAGCTGGGGCAAAGTACGTGGATTGGCAACACTTGCAGGTTTGATCCTGAGG
>JAEYNZ010000086.1 GCA_023412195.1 Bacteroidota bacterium | reverse complement strand
TTGGAAGGGGTAGGTTGACGGCTTCGCCGCCAACCTGCCCCTCCCAAAAAAATAGCTCTGAAAACCCAGTCATTTCGACCGTAGGGAGAAATCTCAAATATTAACCGGACACTAATGATTAAATAATAATAAAAGTCACAAAGTATGAAATACAGACATTTTGGATTCTTATGGTTAACGTTTCTCATGCTGTGTAATTTGGACACCTATTCTCAAATTTCAGTTGAAGCAGGCGACCCTCCCAACAACCAAAACATTCCGGAGTTTTATAAATCAAAATTAAATGATATTGATAAGGAACTTGAGCATGTTCAGGTTGGGAATATTGAAACAATATGCACTTCACCCGGGGGTATGCCTGTTTATGCAGTTTATTATGGAGAGAAAGAGAACTTTCCTTCGCAGGCAAATTACAATTCAGCCATTGGAGCAAGAAACCCTGCTTATTATGCAAAAAAATCTAAAAAGTCCAAACCAGTCATTTTTTTCGTTGGACCAGTGCATGGACAAGAAGCAGAAGGAATTGCGGGTCTGGGAGTTAACTTTGTATCAGGAAATGTTCAGATACTTAATTGCCAATAAACCAGACACAGAATAAAATCGTTTTCAAACCTGGTAATAATGGCCACCTGAACTATCATAAATAAGGGTTTCGGCCCGGTTGTCTGAATCCTGAAGTTTTCTCAAAACACCCAATTGTATTTTTGTATCGTATTACAACATAAATCAACAATTATTGTAATACATTGCAAAAAATATTTTTTGAATTTTTAATAAAATACAATAACTGCTTCAAGAAATATTATCCTGCAGCAATTCATCAATCAACAATGTTAGCTTTGATTTTAAAAGATATTTATTTGATAACATAAACTAAGAATCGCGGCTGATTGAAATTTATCCAATTTATAGCATCAATTTTATATTTTCGACAAGTTTAACCTACCGGTTTACACGGACCTATTTCTAATATAATCATTTGATAGGTGACAGGGGGGTTAATCAAATGTTTTCTTCCCACAATCTTAAACCCGCTGAAGGTGCAGAATGATTCTCTGTAATTTCCATATTTATAAAATTCCTTTATTTTAGCTGCTAAAAAAATGAACCTTAAATCCATTTCCGTTTTCCATATAGCTTCTGTTTTACTTACATTGCTGGTAATCTGTGGTTGCAATGCGCCATCAAATGTTTCTGACCTCTCACATCCTCCTAAAGTAATCTTCGACACCGATCTTGACTCTGATGTTGACGATGTGGGTGCACTGGCAATGCTGTATAACCTGCACCATGCTGGTAAAATTGAGCTGCTGGGGATTGTTGTCACCAGCGATGATCCCTATGCCCCGGTGTGTGCGGCAGCATTAAATACCTTTTACGGACTACCTGACCTACGGGTAGGGTTCCTGAAAAACCAGCCTGAACTGAAGCATCATTCACGTTATACCAAACAGATTGCAGAAGAATTTCCTTCATCCATGAATTCATGGGAAGATGCAGAAGATGCCGTTGAACTGTACCGGAGTATTCTGTCACAGCACCCCTATGAATCGGTGTATGTGGTTACAGTAGGTCATTTGAGCAGCTTTCAGGGCTTGCTTAAATCGGAACCAGATGGTATATCGAAGCTTAACGGTAAAGAACTGAGTCATAAAAAAATTAAAGAATGGATTTGTATGGGAGGACAATACCCACAAGGTAAGGAGGCCAATTTTTACCGGCCTGATCCTGAATCCACTGTTTACTGTGTTAATAATTGGAACAAGACGGCGACATTTATTGGATGGGAATTAGGCAATCTTGTTATTACAGGTGGAAGCTGGTTAAAAGAAAAAATGGATCCACAGCATCCTGTATACCGGGGTTATGAACTGTACAACGGTTTTGCAGGCCGGCAGAGCTGGGACCAGCTTGCGGTGCTGCAGCTTTTACCCTCTGCCCAAAGCCAATTCTCATTTATAAAGGGCGAGTGCATAGTGGCACCTGATGGAAGCAATACATGGGTGGATGATGAAGAAGGTAAGCACCGGTATGCAATCATTAAGCCAGGTGTAGGTGCAGAAACAGTGACCCATGTTACCGACAGCCTGATGGCAGGTGAGATATCAATACTCACAGACTGACATAAAAATCCGGATTTAGAGTTGAATATTTAAAATGGTGTTCCAGTTAAACCGTCCCGGCAGAAGGGATGCATTTCAGAGTGGTTTCAGGATGAAGCCTTGAATGGGACTTCAGGCCATAATCTCAACCCTGTTTCCATCAGGATCCAGAATAACGCTTTCATAATATCCGTCACCTGTAGTCCGTGGTTCTCCTGCCACATGGAAACCATCGGTACGCAAAGTCTCAGTCAGCTTATCCACTTCTGTTTTACTGCCGACTTTGATGGCAAAATGAGCAAGGCCAGTATAATGCTTCAGCGGATCGTTTTTGGATTTGCCGATATTAGGCATTTCCATGATTTCTATCCTGCAGTCACCATCGAAAACAAGGAAATAGGATCGGAACTCTTTGGAATGGTTATAATAAATTTCCGTTGAAGATGCATCAAAATAATGCATATAGAAATCCCTGAGTACCTCCAGGTTATATGTCCAAATGGCAAGATGATCTATTTTCATCGGATTCTCTTTACAAGGCTTAAAATTACAACAAAAAAGTATTCTTTAAGCCTTGGAGGCTTCATTCCACTCCAGAAAAAATTCATCGAGATAACGGAGCATGAATTCATGCCGCTGAGTTGCCATATTTCTGGCGGTTTGGGTATTCATCCTGTCTTTCAGGAGCAGAAGCTTTTCATGAAAATGATTGATGGTGGGACTGCTGTTCGTTTTGTAAACTTCTGCATCAGTATGAATTTCAGGATGTATACCAGGATGATAAATAAGCCTTTTCTTATACCCGCCGTAGGCAAATGTGCGGGCAATGCCAATGGCACCCATGGCATCAAGCCTGTCGGCATCCTGCACAACAGCCGCTTCCAGCGTTTTCACCTGATCAGGAACTCCTGCCCCTTTAAAGGACACCTGTTTGATGACTTCAGTAATATCATGAGCTACCTCAGGAGAAACTTTCAGCCTTCTGAGCCAGGCCTCAGTCCGGTTTGCCTGGTTTTTGCCGGTAAGCTTCCAGTCATCCAGGTCGTGCATCAGTGCCGACATCTCTATCAGATACCGGTCGCCACCTTCTGTCTTCCATATTTTTAATGCAAGATTTCTTACCCTGTCAATATGAAACCAGTCGTGACCAGAACCTTCGTGACTAAAAACCTCCTGTATATATTCACTTGTCTTTAAAATAATTTCATTTTCTTTGTCTTTTTTCATAATTGGAACATTAGAATTTATTATTCCATGCTATTGGCAAGAAAGATGTTAAATAACACATAAAACCAGATCACTGCCAAAAAACTGGTGATTTAATGTATATTTTTAATATTAAAATCCAGAACGCCTTTTTAATTGTTACAGGTACAGGAAAAATAAAAAAAAGATGATAGAAAAATACACGGTCCCTGCATTGATTCAGGAATCCATTTCGAAATTTGCAGATAATACCGCTTTGGTATATGCAGGGGAGCAGAATTACACCTACCGCCAGATGGGCGAAGATGTTATGCGTGTTGCCGGCCTGCTAAAGAAAGCCGGTGTAAATAAAGGCGACAAGGTTGCAATTCTGAGTACTAACATGCCCAACTGGGGGATTGCATTTTTTGGAATCTCGTGGGCGGGAGCAACTGTGGTTCCTATTTTGCCTGATTTCCATCCTAATGAAATCAAGTCGATTGTAGAACATTCCGAAGCTAAGGTCATGTTTGTTTCAGAAGGGATGTACGCCAGCCTGAACACTGACACACAAAACATGCTGAAACAGATTATCCTTATTGAAAATTTCTCCATTATTCCAAAAGGAACTCAACTAGAAGAAACAGACAGTCTGAAAAGTTCTTTAACAGGTATAGAAGCAATGACCATCCCTGCAGAAGCAGATGAAGAAGAAGTTGCTTCCATTATTTATACTTCTGGCACTACAGGCAATTCAAAGGGTGTAATGCTCACGCATAAAAACCTGACATGGACTGCTGAAAAGAGTTATACCTTTCAGGATATATCGCCAAGTGACAGTTTCCTTTCGGTTTTACCACTCTCTCATGCCTTTGAAAATACATTAGGATTCCTGTTTCCAATCATGTATGGTGCTTCGGTTCATTATCTGAGAAAGCCACCGGTAGCATCGGTGCTACTTCCGGCACTGGAAAAGGTAAGACCAACCATTATGCTGGTGGTTCCGCTTATCATTGAAAAGGTGTACAGGGCTAAAATTCTGCCTAAGTTTAATAAATCGGCTACTACCCGGTTCCTTTATGCTCAGCCGCCATTCAGGAAATTACTACATCGCATTGCAGGTAAGAAACTTTACCAGACATTTGGAGGAAAACTGAGATTTTTTGGCATTGGTGGAGCCAAGCTTGACCCTTCAGTTGAACAATTCCTAAAAGAAGGCAAGTTTCCATATGCAATTGGTTATGGATTAACTGAAACTTCACCTTTGCTTGCAGGTGCTGTTGGCAAGAATGTAAGAATTGGCTCTACTGGGATAGCTCTGGAAGGGGTGCAACTCAGGCTTGGTGATGCAGATCTGGCAACCGGGGAAGGGGAAATCCAGGCAAAAGGTCCAAATGTGATGAAGGGCTATTATAAAGCGCCTGAGATAACCCGTGAGGTATTCACTGAAGATGGCTGGTTTAAAACAGGGGACAGGGGCTGGTTCGACAAGGACAATTTCCTGTTTATCAAAGGCAGGATCAAAACGATGATTGTAGGAGCCAGCGGAGAGAACATCTATCCGGAAGAGATTGAATCGGTCATTAACCGGATGAGGTTTGTTCTTGAATCACTGGTACTTGAGAAAAAAGGAAAAATGGTTGCAATGGTTCACCTGAATATGGAAGAGGTAGAACAACATTACAAGCATTTAAAAGAAGAGGCACATCAGTATATCCATGATAAAACGGATGAAATATTGAAGGATATCCACAAAAAGGTCAATGCAGAACTGAATAAATTTTCAAGAGTACAGTCGATTATTCTGCAACCGGAGCCTTTTGAGAAAACACCTACCAAGAAAATCAAGCGGTTTTTATATGCGTGAAAGTTTTTAAACTGAAACTTCAAACGTATTAATTTTAAAGCAGCCTTCATCTTTGTTGAAGGCAGAGCCTTTAATATGCACTGAAAATATTAATTTTGTGGCCTTAAAATCAATTGAATGGTTACAGAATCGAGATATCATGCACGGGGGGTTTCTGCAGCAAAAGATGATGTGCACAATGCCATTAAGAACATCGACAAGGGTCTGTTTCCCAAAGCATTTTGCAAGGTCATACCTGATGTGCTGGGTGATGATCCGGAATGGTGCAACATCATGCATGCTGATGGTGCCGGCACAAAATCTTCTTTGGCTTACATGTACTGGAAAGAAACCGGCGATCTTTCGGTTTGGAAAGGAATAGCACAGGATGCCCTCATCATGAACATCGACGATTTAATCTGTGTGGGTGCTACCGGCAACATACTTGTATCATCAACTATTGGCAGGAATAAAAACAGGATCCCGGGCGAGGTCATTGCTGCCATTATAAATGGAACAGAAGAACTTTTGGCTGACCTCCGCGAATTAGGCATCAGTGCCTGGTCGACGGGAGGAGAAACTGCCGATGTAGGCGACCTTGTTCGTACCATTATAGTTGATTCAACAGTGGTTTGCCGCATGAAACGTAAAGAAGTAATTTCGGCAGGCAACATAAAAGCCGGTAATGTTATTGTTGGCCTTTCCTCATCGGGGCAGGCAACATATGAAGGCAGTTATAACGGAGGTATGGGCAGCAACGGGCTAACTTCAGCCCGGCATGATGTGTTTTCAAAGTACCTTGCTGAAAAATATCCTGAAAGTTTCGACCCTGAAGTACCTGCCGATCTTGTATATTCCGGCAGTTACAGGCTTACAGATGCCATTGAAGGATTGGGTATCGATGCAGGACAACTTGTGCTTTCTCCCACCCGGACATATGCACCGGTTATATATAAAGTGCTTGAACAATTCCGGGACAGCATTTCAGGAATGATCCACTGTTCGGGAGGTGCACAGACCAAGGTGCTCCATTTTGTGGACGACGTGCATGTAATAAAGGATAATTTATTTCCCGTTCCTCCGCTGTTCAGTATTATTCAGGAACAATCGGGCACCGGATGGGCTGAAATGTACAAGGTCTTTAACATGGGACACAGATTTGAAATATATACAAATCCTGAAACAGCCCGGGAAATTATATCCATCTCCAGGTCGTTTAATATCGATGCGCAAATAGTTGGCAGGGTTGAACCTTTTAAGGGAAAGAAACTTACTATAAAAACAGAAAAGGCAGAATTTGTTTATTAGGCAGCAAATCATAAGAAGTATCGACAATTAGCCAGTGTATCTGGCCAGATAAATAAAAACAGGAATAATATTAAAAGCTGATAAAATAATAGCAATTGCAACAATGGCAGAATACGCATTACTTGAAAAATACGAATCCATAAAACACCGGTTTGAGGAATTGCAACAACAGATTACTGATCCTGCAGTCATGTCGGACATGAAACGGTATATAAAGCTGAACCAGGAATATAAAAGCATGGAAAAATTGCTCGGTGCTTTTAAGGAATACAAGAACCTGGTAGACACCATTCATTCAGGAAGGGAAATACTGGCTGAAGAAACGGACAACGATCTTCGCGAGATGGCCAGGGAGGAGATTGAAATGGCAGAAGAGAAAATTCCTGAGAAAGAGAAACAAGTTAAACTGCTGCTTGTACCGGCTGATCCTGAGGACAGTAAAAACGCCATACTTGAAATACGTGCGGGCACCGGAGGCGATGAGGCCAGCATATTTGCCGGCGACCTTTTCCGGATGTATACCAAGTTCTGTGAAAAGAAGGGATGGCGCATGGAAGTAACCAATATCAGTGAAGGCACATCAGGTGGTTACAAGGAGATTGTAATCAATGTATCGGGGGAAGGAGTTTATGGAATCCTGAAGTATGAATCAGGTGTACACCGTGTGCAAAGGGTGCCACAGACTGAAACGCAGGGGAGGATACATACATCAGCAGCAACAGTGGCAGTGCTGCCCGAAGCAGAAGAATTTGATGTGGAACTGAAGGATTCTGACATCAGGAAGGACACATACTGCTCTTCGGGCCCGGGTGGACAGTCGGTAAATACAACTTATTCTGCCATAAGGCTGACCCACATCCCAACTGGAATTGTAGTTACCTGCCAAGATGAAAAGTCTCAGTTAAAGAATCTTGCGAAGGCAATGAATGAATTGCGTACCAGAATATACAACATGGAGTACCAGAAGTACATTGACGAGGTAGCTTCCAAACGAAAAACGATGGTATCAACTGGAGACCGTTCTGCCAAGATTCGCACCTACAACTGGCCGCAGGGAAGGGTTACAGATCACCGCATCAACCTGACGCTTTACAACCTGCAGGCCATTATCAATGGCGAAATAGATGAAATCATCGAACAACTGATGATCGAAGAAAATGCGCAGAAACTGAAGGAGGCGGAGATATAAAGAATAAACTTCTTTATCCATGATCATCAATAATTGAATTGTCATGAAGCATGATGTAGTTAAACATTCTTTATCAGCTGTTAAAGCATGGTATGTTTCTGGCAATATTTATTTGAAGATGTCGGATGATAAGGAAGTAAGTTTCCCTGTTGAGTTGAACAGGAAACACAGGGAGGCCAAAGATATATAAAGAAATAACATTAAAATCATCTGCAAAGGAACCGGACTAAACTGGCCTGTTCCTGATGAGTATCTTTATGTGAAAAGAATAATTGAAGGAAGAATTGGATTATAGTATTTTATTCTCCCTGAATTTTTACTTAATATTACTATGGAATTTATTTCAGAAAGAATAATAATCGATGAAAAGATATGTAATGGCAAGCCAACCATTAAATGTACCAGAATAACTGTTTCATCGATTTTTAATTTTCTTTCTGCCGGTGAATCTTATGACGAAATTTTAAGACAATTCCCAAAACTGGAAGCTGAAGATATTTATGAATCCTTAAGATTTGCAGGCTATCTGATTGATCGTAATTATTCTAATTAAACTATTGACTGATGGTAACTTTCATCTTAAACGAGGCACTCCGCGAAATAATTAATAATATTTATCATAACAGAATTGAATCTGTTGATTAATCAATAACATCAATGAGCAGCAAATTTCTTTTCAACCAAATCAAAAACAAGCGCAGCTTTTTGTGCGTAGGCCTTGATACAGACATTCAAAAGATCCCGGAACACCTCTTTGATACAGAAGACCCTGTATTTACATTCAACAGGGAGATCATTGATGCAACAGCTTCGTATGCAGTGGCCTATAAGCCCAATCTTGCATTTTATGAAAGCCTTGGAACCCAGGGGTGGCAAAGCCTGGAGAAAACTGTTGCCTACATCAGGGAAAACTATCCTGATATCTTTTTGATAGCCGATGCCAAACGCGGTGATATTGGCAACACCTCCGGCCTTTATGCCCGTGCTTTTTTTGATACCCTCGAATTTGATGCAGTTACTGTGGCACCCTATATGGGCGATGATTCGGTAAAACCTTTTCTGGCCTATCCCGGTAAGTGGGTGATACTGCTGGCACTTACATCAAACAAAGGCGCTGCAGATTTCCAGTACCTTCAAGATAAGGAATCAGGTGACCGGCTTTTTGAATCGGTTCTTAAAATTTCTCAAAACTGGGGGACTGCTGAAAATATGATGTATGTGGTTGGAGCAACCAAAGCTGAAAAGTTAAAGGAAATCAGAAGTATTGTTCCTGTTCATTTCCTGCTTGTTCCCGGTGTAGGAGCACAAGGCGGCAGCCTGCAGGAGGTAGCCCGCAATGGCATGAACAGCACCTGCGGTTTGCTTGTTAACTCTTCGCGAAATATCATTTATACTTCAGATGGTGAAGACTTTGCACAAAAAGCAGGAGAAGCAGCCAAAGAGGTCCAATCTGAAATGGAATCACTTTTAAGAGAGGCTGGATTAATATAGTTTATAGGGATAACCGGAGGCAATGTAATTTCTTATATTGCTTTTGGTACATCATATAAAAAATGCTCCGTCTCCGGAGCATTTTTTATAATAGTAATTACTTATACCTTATCAGGCACAATGAATGGTGCCCTGTAATCCCTGGTGAGCATTCTGTCAGCTTCCTTGTCATTGACAAACTTTTCATTTTTAGGATCAAATGTCAGTACCCTTTCCAACCTGTATGCAATATTACCCAGATGGGCAAGTGCTGAAGAAAGATGAGCAGTTTCAACCGGACCGTTCAGTATCTTCTTATCGCGATTGCGCACTGCATCAATGAAGTTTTTGAAATGTCCGTCGGTACCGCTGTCGCCCCTGTCCATTCCTGATGCTTCCTTACCGCCGTCGTCACCAGATTTACCAGGTTCCCTTTTCTGACCAAGATAAGTCTTATACTTATTATACCCGTCAACAACAAGGATCCCTTTTTCACCATAAAATATATTTCCAACAGTTACACCCTCTTCAGTATTGGTGTTCCAGTGGCGGACTTCAAACTGGATCATTTTCTTCTCTTCGGGATAATTATAGACCGATGTCAGTACTTCCGGAACCTCCTTGGCATCATCCCAAAGGAATTTGCCACCCATGGAAGTTATTTTTGTGGGTAATCCTACATCCAGTCCCCACATGCAAAGGTCGGTTTCGTGAATGCCCTGGTTGCCTACATCGCCATTGCCGTACTCCCAGTTCCAGTGCCAGTTGTAATGCACCAGGTTCTTGCTGAACGGTTGTTTCTGTGCAGGGCCTGTCCACAGATCATAATCCAGCCCTTCAGGCACTGATTCCACCGGATGGTTGCCTATACTAGGCCTCCAGCGGAAAACAAGACCGCGTGCCATATAAACCCTGCCTATATATCCTTCCCGTAAAAGGCCAATGGCTTCATTGATGGCAGGTGAACTTCTCAACTGCACACCATGCTGCACAATACGGTCGTATTTATTGGCAGCCTCAACCATCTTCCGTCCTTCCCAGACATTGTGCGAACCAGGTTTTTCAACGTACACATCTTTCCCTGCCTGGCAAGCCCAAATAACAGAAAGCGCGTGCCAATGGTTGGGCGTTGCAATACCCACTACATCAATATTCTTATCCTCATATACCTTGCGCAGATCCTGTACAAGGGCAACTTCCTTATTGTACTTTTCCTTAAACGACTTCTGACTGTTCTTCAAAACATTCATGTCAGGGTCGCAAAGTGTTACAACCTCCACATTGTTTTGTGCCATCAGTCCTGAAACATGGCTTTTGCCACGCCCGTTCAATCCCAGAACTGCTGCCCGTATACGATCATTTGCACCAAAGGCATGTGCCGGAATAATGGTGGGAATAGTAAGCACCGCAGCCGCAGCAGCGGATTGCTTAATGAATGTTCTTCTTGATTGTTTATTATCCATGGTACGCTGGTTTGAATTATTTCTTAAAAATAGGAAAAAAGCTTATTCACCTGCATAAATTTAACCGAATCATTGCTGATTTCATGAATCAGATGAAAAAAATCCAGCAAATACCCTGGAGCTGATCAATCTTCGGCAAAAAAAGTAGTCGCACTGTTTACAGGTGCAGTATATATAATCTCACCCTCAACCACGTTAAAAGTCCCAACTTCCTTGTACATTTCATCAGTCCCACTGGTACGGTATGCTTTGAAGCGCTTGCTTGCCGAACCTTTAATATCCACAACCACCGGTTTCTCTTTCGAAGTGCTGGTATTTACAACCACGAAGGCATCTTTGTTTTTTGTACCGTTTGAAGAAAAGGCAATCACAGGAATCTCGCTATCCATTGAAATGGTATGTGCAACTCCCATACCCGGCTGACCGGCACGTGATACCTGCTTGTAGAAATAATATCCCGGACGCACAACATAGGTTCCGTCTTCGTTTACATTGATGGCACAGCCCGGATTGGGGTCTCCTCCGACCCATAGCGGCGGACGCTGCATCCCTGCCCAGGGGATCAGTCCGTTAATCTGTGCTTCGTATATGTTGCCCCATATCTCCTTTACAAATTTTGCATCCATCTTACTCCACGAGGTTGAGGTACACCATGCATGCAGTTCAGGCCGTTTAGCCCGCAGCATCGCACTGCCCACTGCTGTATGGCTTCCATACCAGCGGTTATCATATCCGCCGTTATAAAATCCATGTGATGTAATAATGCCAAGATTTTTTAAAGCATCCATATCTTCAGCCAGTGCATCAGCATGACCCCAGAAGCTGAACCTGTACCAATGGGTAGGTTCACCATTTGTAATCCATACATCCTTTAAACCTGCATTATCAAGAATGGGCCGGGTAAACTTAAGAAAGTCAGTCACCTGCTCAGCAGGCCAGTACATGTTATAGTCGTGACCTGATCCGATATTACCGTCCTTGCCATCCCACGGCCATCGCTCCCAGTCTTCGCCCTCATTGTGCAGGGATATATATTTTATGGGAAACTTTTCCTTTTCCTTTAGAAATTTTGCCCAGCTAACCAGGTAATTGGCCAGATCAACCTTATGGGAAGGATCCAGGTCACGCCCCCTGAGTGTTTTCTGTAATGTCATATATGCAGGTGGCCCGTAAAGGGTAGTTACAATTGTAAGATCGTCGCCACGGGCACGGGTTTTTTCAAGTCCGAGGCGAAAGAACATCCGCATATTGGCAGTTGTGGTTTCATGATCGTAAGCACCTCCCTGCTCCTTTTGCTGAAAGGGGTCCAGGAACATTTTTACCAGACCCACCTTCAACCCCTCATCTCCGAATACAAGATTGATAACCTCTTCACGGCTCTTTTCCGTCATCAGGCTGAAGCCGCCATAATCCGTAGGATTTTTAGTATAATCAACTGTCTGGGCTGTTTCCACATAGTTGAAACCAAATCCATCCCAGGTCCTTAGATTTTTTGAGAAATCGACAGTTACCGGACAGCCTTTAAAAACAGGGTACTGGGCAGAAACGTTTGATGTGAAAAGCAACATGCATGCAACTGTTGCAAATAATAGTTTTAGTTGATTCATAACGGCAGTTCCTAATTCAGGTTACAGAAAATTATTAATTCAATGAAAATAAGATTCTTTTACAAGAAAATAAAGTACAACTCAAAAAAAAAGGAAAAATCCATGAGCCTTGTGAATAAAGTACATGGAGGGTCTGTGGTTCAGCTGTCCTGACAAAATAAGTTAATCAGTTACTTTAAGATTTAAATTGAAAGTAATCAGCCCGGTTATTCAATCCAGGGGAATACATTCAAAAACAAGAAAGTTTCAGCGGGAACGTTGCCGAAAAGTTAGGTAAACATGAACTTTTAGAGTTCAATACAGGTGGTCACAGTAATGGGTAATAAATAAACAAATACAGTCAAGGTTTACAGAATGAGGTTCCTCCCTTCGGTCGGAATGACAAGGCGCATCCGGGGTATAATGGCAGGAGCCCTGGCGGCTTCGCCACCAGGGCTCCTGCCATTCCTTGCGACCAGCACTGTCATTCCTAACACAACGCAGTGGAGTTAGGAATCTCAGGTTTTTTCAGACATAATGCAACTTCAGGCTCGATGCAACGCAGTGGAATGAGGAACCAAATGGTAGCCATAGTATAAAGCTTACTCATTAAACTCTATACAACAGGCCTATTTATTTCCCTTTCCTACATCAGCCCCTTCAGCATACCATGGTAATACATGGGTTTCAGGCCGTGGGCCTTCAGCACCCACCACATGCCACGTTCAATGCCCGGATCCAGGAATGGGATGACAGGCATCAGTTTCTTGTCGTACCCAAACTCACACATCAGCACTTTACCGTATTCAGTTACGATGGGGCATGCCGAATAGCCGTTGTACTTCATTGCGGGCTCCTTCCCTTCCATAATTGAAACCAGGTTAGCTGCTGCAACGGGTGCCTGCATCCGGATGGCTGCCCCTGTTTTACTGGTAGCAAGTCCAGCCACATCACCCAGTACGATGATGTTTTTGTAATCAGGCTGAACCAGCGTTTCATTGTCAACCTTCGCCCATCCGCCATGCTTAAGGCTCCCTTCTTTAACAGATAGAGGCGAATTTTTCACAAATTCAGGGGCTCCCATGGGAGGAGTGAAATGCAGGAAGTCAAATTCAACCGTAACAGTTTCTGATGTTGCAGCCGGTATCAACCTTTCCTGCGTGGGTTCAGACTGCACAAGGAAAGTGGCTTTGCGGGCAGATGTATCAACCGATACAAGGCGGTGGTTGAAATGTGTGGCAATCTGCCGTTCATCATACAGTTCCTGAAGCCTGTAGCCAAAAACAGCAGGCGTCATCAGGTTGGTTGACGTGCAGTGGTACTCAAGCCGGAATCCCTCCCTGCTCTTATGTTTTTTAAGATAATCTTCTGTCAGAAGGGTAATTTTCTTTGGCGCACCCCCGCATTTGAGTTTAGTATAGGTATCAGTAAAAACAAGCTTGCCCTGCTTTCTGGCAGGAAGTTTCTGTAGCGCCTCATAACATTTGACAGCCCCGTCGAGATCATAGATGGAATGTACATTTCCTTCACCCAGGGTTGTTCTTGAAACCCCTTCAATTTCATCAAAATCCATTGCACATCCGGGTACGAGCACCAGAAAATCGTAGGAAATCATGCCATTCTGTGCTGTTACCAGACGGTTATGGTCAGGTTCCAGTTCAACCACCGAATCCTTCAGCCACTTCACGCCTCGAGGGATCAGGGATTCTGTTGGTTTTAAAAGTTCTGCCGGTTTAAAAGTTCCTGCCGCCACCATGGTGTAGCCCGGCTGGTAATGGTGTATTTCATTGGGTTCAATGATGGTGATATCGTCATGCCTCAGTTTATCAGTAAGGTAGGCTGCCATTGTAATCCCTGCAGCCCCGCCGCCCACAATCACAATCTTTGCCTTTACCTTGCTCTCTGAAAAATAATCCCACGCCCGCTCCGTCACAACAATGCCACCCAGGCCCAGTGCCCCTGCAGCAATGAATTTCCTTCTGCTGATCATTGTATTATAAGGTTTAAAAATTGGTTAAAAGGTAATGGTTTGTAAAAAATCAGAACAAAACTAAAACTTTTAACGGGGCTAAAATATGATTATTTGACGGAGAGGGAAAAAACTTGACAGGAAATTAAACACAGGGGAATGATTATCTTTACTGCTTCGTGCCCGGAATTTCAATTTCATTGAAGGAAAAGGGCTCTATGTTAAAGTCTTCATCAGGAATAACAGAAATAAAAATGCAACAGAAGATCATCGGGATCATGGGCGCTATGACAGAGGAAATCAGTGGCGTCAGAACACTTCTAACCAACGTCAGGGAATTCACTTCAGGCAGAAGGACCTATTACAGGGGGCAGTACAACGGAACCGAAGCTGTGGTTGTATTCTCGAGGTGGGGGAAGGTTGCGGCCGCCACTACCGTATCAACCCTGATCCATGAGTTCAATATCACAGAGTTGCTGTTCACAGGCGTTGCAGGTGCCATCCACCCCGGATTGAAAATCGGCGACATTGTGGTTGCAAAACGGCTCATCTACCACGACCTGGATGTCCGTCCCATCATAAAGCAGTATGAAATCCCCCTTCTCGACCGTATCTATCTTGAAACCGGGGATGTCCAGCTTTCAAGAGCCACCAATGCCATTAACATACTGCTTGAAAACAAAAACCTGCATGCTGCAATCGGTGATGAAGAGCTGGCCAGGTTCAATATCGTTCATCCAAAGTTCTTCACCGGGGATGTTGCCAGCGGCGACCAGTTCTTTTACAAAAGCAGCCAAAAACATGCCCTTCACACCCAGCTGCCCGAAGTGCTCTGCGTTGAAATGGAAGGAGCCGCAGTTGCCCAGGTCTGCTATGAGCATGATATCCCCTTCACGGTCATCCGTACCATCTCCGACGATGCCGATGAAGCTTCGCCCGTCAGCTTTGTCCGGTTTATTCAGGAAGTAGCAAGCAAATATTCCGTTGAGATCGTAAAAAACATCTTCCTGCAGCTATCTGAAGGACCAGACACAAGATACTGAGACACGAGTATCAAGACTTTGATCCTGTTGGAACAATATGTATGTTGACTTTGATCCTCCTGGAATAATATGTATATACGGATGCGAATCCTTTCTTATATCTTGTGTCTATTCGTCTTGATACTTAAACATTTAAAACTATTTCACCAGTTTGGTACATACGAGAGTTCAGGCAGTGACTCTCACCTAATCTCATCCTTATTAAACTCACATCAAACTCGCATTAAAGTCACATTAAACTCACATTAAACTCACGATTTCGTGAATTTGATATGACTATAACATGAATTAAAAGCGAAGTTACCATGAAAATGATTACAGCCAGATGTAAAGATGGAATCTGCCTGCCCAACCCCTAAAACTTTTTTAACAATCTGTCTGCATAATTTTTGTTATTAGGAATAATTGCCATAACTTTATTTAGATTCAATTAAGACAACATTTGACTGACCAACACAATCCTTTGAAGGAGTAATTTAACCCAAATGCTTCCAGTGTTTCTCTTCTGGTAAAAAGATGGTTATGAATGGAAAACCTTTTAACAACAAAATTTTAAATAAAATGGAAAGAGGCAAAAACAACCTTTTACTATTACCTCTGATGGTAATGATTATGGGATTAATGGCGGCATGCGGAGACCCCGATGAGGTTGTGGGACCACAGGGCCCGCGGGGTGAACAAGGGCCCCAGGGGGTGCAGGGACCGGAAGGGCCGCAGGGTGAACAGGGGCCGGAAGGACCAGAGGGGCCGGAAGGGCCGCAGGGAGAGCAGGGCGAACCCGGTACTGCAAATGTGATTTATTCTGAATGGACATCATTTGTTCTGGATAACTGGACTGCAAGCCTTACATTTTTTGGCCAGACAAGGAGGGAATACCCAATAGCCGTTATGGAAATAGACCAGGATATTCTCGACCACGGAACAGTGATGGTTTATCTCAGGTTTTCCGGTACCAATACCAGGATACAACCATTGCCACTTATAAGTCCGATCCTTTCTTCTGCCAGGGAACAGGTGCTCAATTTCCACCTCCGACTTGGACTTATACATATAGAATTCTATAACCTGATTGACCGCACCCTGGACCCGGGAAGAATCGGTGCCGGAAACCACTACCGGTATATCATCATTCCGGGAGGCATTTCTGCTGTTAAATCCGCTTCACTGAACATGAATGACTATGAAAGGGTAATGGAGCATTTTGGGATCGAACCGTGATCTTCCTGCCTCCATCATTAATGACACTTAGGACGTTAAGGTTGGTAAGGGCTTTGCGGCTTGAAACTGTCTGTCCGGTTAGTGGTAAAATTTTTGGGACAATCGGGATTTGTGGGACAATAGAGACAATCGGGATTTGTGGGACGAAAACGTGTGCCTGCGGCTTGATGTTTGACCTCTGCCCCAATCTTCCTGCCCCCTTTGGATCAACAGCACTGCATTGAACAACTTCATCGGCTAAAATGGGACATGCCCTGCAGTAATTACAATTGGACAATGAATATCTCATCCTTGAAAATCATACCTCCCAATTACCTCTGCTCTCTACTCTTTACCCTCTGCTCTTTCCCCTCTGCCAGCCTGTCACTTCCTCATCCCATACAGGTATGCATACAATAAAAGTTTTCCCCTCATCGTCTGCCGGGGTGTAAATTCAGCATTGGCCCATGAATACCGGTTGTTGAAGTGTCCTTCCTGGTGGGGCCAGCCGCCTTTTTCCCAGCCTTCGGGATAGCTGCGGTCGGAAAACCATCGGGGATTGGCTCCATTATTATTCCCTCCCCATGGTTCCATGTTGTTATAGGGTGTATGGCCAGGGTGCAGGCCAGGTGTGCCGTCATTTCGCCCTGACGTGTAGCAGTTCACAATATGCCTTTGCCCGAGGCCTGTCATTTCAACAATATTGGAAGGGTTACGTCCAAGTGACCAGCTGGCCTCAAGATGCATTGAACGCTCGAACAGTGTACGGTCCTTTTCATCGCCCGAAACAGCATGGGCAATCACCACCAGGTGCAGGTTCTGGGCAGTCTGCCACCAGTTGTTGTTCGACGACCTGCGGGAAGGGCGCTCATCCATGTGACGGACATTATGCTCCATCGCCTGGTTCCTGACAGAAGCTTTCATATTTTCATAGAGCTCCGGATAATTCCTTTTGCGTGAAGTAAAAAGGTAAGCTGATGTGGCATAAAGCTGGTTCCATCTGCCCTTTGATTCGATCAGTGAATTTCCATCTTTGACCACACTTTCGGCAGCCATTATATCTTCCCATTTTGTATCGCCGGTTACATTATACAGAAAAGCTGCTGTCATCTGCTTAAAATCCCTGCCCCTTTTATGCGAATCGCCGACATCCTGACGGTCGTCGAGTTGCAGGGTTTCCTGTTTTTCTGCATACTCAAATGCAGTAATGGCCTCATTGCGGTAATGCTCCATCAACTCGCTGTGACCTGAAATCCGGAAGCATTCGCTGAGCATGGCACAGTTGGCGGCATTGGCCCATGCTGCCATGGTGGTGTTCCCGGCCTGGAACATCATTGTCCGTTCGCTTGAAGGATTTGTAAGACCGTGTGCATAGCCCCCTTCATGCCGTAACCTTAGAAACATATCCACTTCATTACGCGCTTCATCAAGAAGGTCAGGTATGCCATTGCCGCTCTCCGCAATCTGCAGGTTATCCTCGTTCAACTTGCCATTGCTTAGAAGATAAGCCAGCAGCTGATCGTATACATCACCCACATGCGCAAGATGGCGGTCCCAGTCGAGGGCATCCGATTTTCCTCCCCAGGCATTGGGATTGGTTGGATTTCCCGGCAGTCGGTGCTCCCAGAACATAGATTCTTTGGCAGGCTTGAAATGGGGTTCGTCCCAGGTATCGCCCCTGCGTGCCCTCCACACCGGATGGAACGGGTGCAGATCTGTTATATAAACTGTAAAACCTTCGGGATCTTCGCCTGGAATAAATAGCGGACGGCGCGGAACAGGCACCATATCAGGCTGATCCTCCCCAATGCGCATATAGTAGTACCCCCTGACTGAATATTTGTAGGGTTCAAAATAGATATCCTCTTTAATCGTAAAATCCATGCTGCATCCTACACCGTCTACAACCAGACGGTATGTGCCTGGAGTGTTGAACGCTGAAAAGTCGAGTGTCCACACATCCGAGCCTGTAAGGTTTCTGCCTTCAGCCTCGGGTGCACTTTTCTTCCAGAAGGATACTTTACCTGTCTCATGTTTCTTTCCTGTATTGACATCAAGCAGCCAGACATTATTGTTCTCAAACGACTTGTAATCACGGGCGCCACCGTCACCTAACCACAGGTAGAGGTCGGCCGCTTTTACATTACTTTCAGGTGTGTATCCCAATATGTTAACATGGATTGCTTCCGATTGATTTTTCGTGTTATCATACAGAATCCTTGCCTGAGGAACATCACTGTTCAGGGAGGGATCAATTGCCAGTGTATATTCAACACCCTGTTTCATCGCTGATGGCAGCTTAATAAATATCCAGTGGTCAAGCTTGTAATTCCAGTTGTGATCGGCATTATTTACTTTTGATTTGCGGTGCACTGCAACAGGAGATTTGCCTTTCTTTCCATAAGCCTTATCGCCGGACGAAATGATTTTCCAGTTTTTTATATCCGCCGTCATCTGTACATTAAGCTCCTCCCCATAAACATGCAGGCTGTCGTCGCCAGGAGCAAAGTCATGACCAGTATATCCGCTGGGCCCTGAGGCATCATCGCGGTAAATCACTTCCCCGTCTTTAAAGTACACCATCAGGTATTCCTTATCTACAACTTTAAGTTCGATAAATTTTGTTGCTATGGAATTCAGGGAGAAACTCAGTAAAATGAGGAGACAGAAGATTGAAATTCGGTTCATGCTAAAGTTGTTTTAATGCTTCGTATTTTGCGAATATAAGTTATAAAAGTTTAACCCGTAACAAGACATTTTGAATAAAAATGCTGCCGCTATTCACAGCGGTGTTCCATAATTTATTATCAATAAGAATGTGTACCTCCTGAAAGGTATCCTGTGACCTTTTCATTCTATATTGGATAAGTTCATTTCTATGGTCCTCATTCATAGAACTACTCCTTCCCGCTTAGTATTATTATAAAAAGGGGTAATTCTATGCCGGGTATCCCAATCAATTTTAGCCAGTACAAGAGGACTTATGACCTGCCTGGTTTCAAATTCAATATCATATAGCGGATATTTTACCCGTACTTCATCCTCCCCGGTAATTTTCTTTTTATTGAGCAGAATCAATATATCCATATCAGAATGAGGTTTATTTTCTCCACGGGCAAAGGAGCCATATAGAATTACAATCGCATCCGGTTCAATTTCCCTGACCGATCTGGTTATTCTGATCAATAAATCATTATTAGCCTTCATACATCTAATTTAATGATTTATTCCCTATTAAAAAGGGTTAATCATCAGTTTATACTTCTTTACCCCCGGCATGACGCGGTATTTCTCCAGCTGCCTTATGGCTGTGCCACCCACCCCTGTCATTTCATAGTCGACATTCAGGATGGTATTAGGTGCATCTTCCAATTGGTAGGTGTACATGGCCCTGTCAACGTTGTCGGTGGTGTACTTATGCAGGCTGAAGTTGAGAAGGTCGTCGCTGCTGATCATCAGTCCCCTGCCCTGCACATCCTCTACCCTGAGCCAGCGCACATCGGTGCGGTTGCCATGTTCCTGCGGGATGATATAGGGCACATACATTTCATCGGCGTTGGACTTATAGATACCCACTTTGGCGCCTGTCTTTCGGTCAGGGTAGGCTTCAAACGGGCCACGTCCATACCATTCCACATTGCTGAAGGCCTTGGGCAGTTGGAACTGCAGCCCGGCTTTCTGGAGCATGTCGGGCATTGGCCCGTGGGGGATAATTTCCTGTTCAAGCTGAATGGTGCCATCGCTTTTTACCGTCCATACTTCGTTGCGTTCGAAGCCTGATGAGAACCTGTAATTCCATATCCTCACTGACCGTGGGATGGAAGAATGTGTGAATGCTGAGATTTTAACCTGCACCTCATCATCAGTTATCTGCACAACTGAAACTTCACCGGCCTCAGATGTCATATCGCGCATGCCCAAAGTCCGTAACTGGTTATCGATGCTGCGCCCGTAACCCGGGGTGAAGTTTCGCTGACTGAAGTTATGGCTTCCCCACGGATCGATATCATTGGCCAGGGGTGCCCTCCAGACATTGAATTCAGGGCCTGCTTCAAGGTACTCTGATCCATTCACCTGTATGGAACTGAGAATACCTGTTTCCCTGTCAAATGTGTACCTGAAATTAGCCCCTTCAACAGTAACTCCCTTTTCATTTTCACTGAAAGCCAGTTTTCCGGTTGCCTGTTGCTGAGCGGTTATATGCGATCCTGATAGAATAAACTGCTCCCATGCAATTTCATGGCCTGGATCCGCCCATGAAATTTTCTCTTTCAGTTTAAAGGATACAAGCATGATCAGCTCTTCATCTGTAGCAGGAAGATTCCCCACAGGCACGGCCACCTCTTTCGACTGCTGTGCCGGCAGGTCAACTGCTAGCTGTCCCTGCCCGATGGTTTTGCCGTTTGCTTTCAGTTCCCAGGTTGCAGCATAATCAGAAAGGTTTTTAAACTGGTGGCGGTTGATGATTTTCAGGATACCTTTTTCAGCATTGAGCATTTCAAATCCCACCGGCTGTCCTGATTTCTTGATCTGGTAAATCTCAGGTTGAATTTCGCGGTCGGGCCAGATGATGCCATAAGTTCTGCCACCCAGTCCGACTGCAAAAAAATCCTCTCCCCTGCTGTCGCTCTCGAAATCGAGAGCCAGCACTGCCCCTGAGGTGCCGGATTTCAAATCCGAAAGTGACACCGCCTTATCAAATATCCGTACATCATCTATGACCATCTTAGACATGCGTCCTGAATATTCACCCTGATCATGAGCGTTCGCATCACGTCCGATGCAGAGCGGGAAAGGGGTATCGCTTATGTTGCCTGAAAACTTTTCTTCTCCGGCAATCTTATCATCGATATACAGTACAAGTTTTTCACCATCATAAATTCCGGCCACATGATGCCAGTCGCCATACCAGTTCTCAGGCACCTTCGCCTTCACAGAAATTCTTCTTCCGCTGTGAATATAGAATTCCAGGCTCTGAGGAGTATCCATCCTGATTCCATACTGATGGGTTCCCTTCATAAGAAAAGTATTGGGTTGGGGAATTTCAAACGGTTTTACCCAGAACCCAATAGCTAACTGGTTGCCCGTGATATCCAGGCTGGGGTGGCGGTAAAACTCTATCCAGTCGTCATGTCCTGAGAATTCCATTCCGCGGCCATTCCTGCCATCAGTGAAAACAGGCCTTCCCATAATCTGCCCGTCGTTCTTTGCAGGCGAAAGGTCAGGCAGTACCCAGCGGGGGGTATTGATGCCGGGACTGATCCAGTCCCAGATAGCACCACCCGTCAGGCGCGGATACTTCCATATAAGTTCCCAGTATTCATCCATACCGCCCAGCCCATTGCCAGTTGCAGCAAGATATTCATCCATGAATGAAGGGCGCTGGTCGTCGGGTGGCAGAACTTTTCCTTCAGCCAGTGCTTTTACCTGATAGGGTATCCAGTAGCGCGGGCCCACAATATGTTCGTATGGAATATAGAAGTCGTTGCCGCCATACATCCAGTATGGACGTGAAGGATCGATGGCAAGGCCTGTTTTGATAACCTCATCGATGTTGAATCCACTACCCGACTCATTCCCCGCACTCCACATCACCACCGAAGCATGGTTGCGGTCGCGGTACACCAGTTTGCGGCTGCGGTCGCGGTACATCTCGGTCCAGGCAGGATCTTCCGACAGGTATTCATTGGCATGTGCTTCCACGCCCACCTCATCAACAATGTACATCCCGATTTCATCAGCCATTTTAATGTATTCAGGCGTTGGTGGATAATGGCATGTGCGGACACAATTGATGTTAAACTGCTTCATGATTACAAGGTCCTGCCATAAAGTTTCAAGCGGCACTGCCTGACCATGCTCGGGGTGGTGCATGTGGCTGTTCACACCATTGAATTTTACGGGAATACCATTTACCATCAGCACATTGTCCTTCATTTCAATCTCCCTGAAGCCAAGCCTGTGGGTAAAGGCTTCCAGCGTCCGGCCATTGTTGTCTTTCAGATGGAACAAAAGGGTGTACAGGTTTGGAAACTCAGCCGACCATTTTAAGGGATTCTCAATAAGAGCAGAGATTGAAACTTTCTTTAACTCTCCTGCATTCAGGTCAACCTGCATCGTTTGCAGGCCCTCATTGAGAATTGATTTCCCCTGGTTGTCGAGCACATCGATTTCCAAAGTGACTCCTGATGTTGTAGGATTGGCATTGCGGATATCTGTTTCCACCGCAAGGGTGGCGTTCCTGTATTCTTTATCCAGATCGGTCACCACATAAAAATCATGAATATGGGTTTTTGGAAGCGCAAAAAGTTTCACGTCCCTGAAGATTCCTGAAAGGCGCCACATATCCTGATTTTCCAGGTATGAGCCATCGGAAAAACGGATCACCTGCACCGAAAGGTCGTTGCGGCCGCTTTTTATGAAGGGAGTGATATTGAATTCAGCAGGTTCAAAACCGCCCTGGTTGTACCCTGCCTTTTTGCCATTTACCCAAATGTATGAGGCCGATTTGATACCTTCGAAGCGGAGCATAACCTCTTTGTTTTTCCATCCTGCAGGAACATTGAAGGTTCTTTTATAACATCCAACCGGGTTAAAATATTCGGGAATATGAGGAGGATTGGTTTCAAATGTAAGGGCAATGTTCCTGAACTTCGGATGATCATAACCTTCCATCTGCCAGTTGGACGGCACAGTGATTTCATCCCAACCTTTTACATTGAACCCGGGATCCCAGAACCCCTGCGGAACCTCAGCCACTGTTTCAACCAGTTTAAACTTCCATTTCCCGTTCAGCAATACGAAATTTCCGCTTGAAGCCTTATCATTTTTTATTGCAGCCTCCCTTGAAGAATAAGGAACATGAAATGCATGCGGGGCAGTCTGTCCTTTTTCAAAAACTGCAGGGTTCTGCCAGTCGGTGGGAAGAAACTCCACCTCCTGTGAAAATAAAACCTGTGAAGAAAAACAGAAAAGCAGAAGTGCATAAATACAGCGGTTCATAGTAAAAGGTTTTAAGTACTTTTAAACAAAGCTAATAAAAACTATAAAAGTTAATTAAACATTTTAAGCAAGAAGTCGCACTTTTCAGGTAAAAAGTATGGAATAAACTTGTTATTGTGGTTAGAAATCAGGAACTTTAGTATAAAAACCTGAAACCATGCGTACCATCTTCATTTTAATTTTAACAGGTCTTTTTTTTATGCCTGAATTGAAGGGACAGGAGAAAAAAAATGGCTTTGAATATAGATTTTTACTCATTCATCCTTACCGCCGCTCCAACGAATATAAATATTCTCTGGATCCTTCTATTGAAGCACTTTATTATATTTCACTGTCGGATAAGTTCCTGATTTCAGGTGGCATTATGGCACAAACAGGAAATAATAAATGGGAAGAACTTACTTCACATACAATATATGATGGGTTTATGTGGCGGCCTGGCAGGGGTTATTATACCCGTGAATTGAAATATTTTTGCATGGGTATCCCGCTCAGGCTTGAAAAAAGGTTAACAAGATTCCTGTTCAATTCTTTTTATATTGGTTTAACAGGTGGAAGGTATTTCATATTTGATCTGACTGATTCTATGGGCGACAAAACATATCCGGAAAAAATAGATTACGATAAGTTCTTTTGGGATTTGCAGCTTGGCCTGACAAGAAATGTTTACCAATCATCCGGATTATTGTTAGGGATTTCCCCTGTTGCCGGAGTAAGAATTCATAAAACGGAACGTACCAGTTTAAATGTATATCCCTGGTATGGTTTGAGTTTGGGAGCCCGCTTAGGTAAATAAATCCATATTTCATAAATGTGTTATAAAAACCTGCACCCAGGAAATTTGTTACTATAAAAAATATGGTCTGTTTGAAATGAAATTGTACTTCAAAGGAAAATTCATCTCCCTTATTATAACTCTTTATTTAACACTGATTTTTTATCCTTTCATCACGTACTCACAAACTTATCCCCGGCTTGAAAATCCGTACTACATGCAAACCAGGCTCATCGAGAATTTCGATGCAGATGAACTGGACCGGGATGTGTGGAAGGTCATTACAAATCTAAAGAAAGACAATCTTTACATCTTTGCCGACACATTGGCTACTGTTAATCAATCAGGTGGCAGCCTGCAGTTGTCGATGCTCAGTTATCCGGGATTTACAACTACAACATGGTCACCTGGTGGTGATTCTGTCATTACAGCCGATTATCTTGCTGCAGAAGTTATTACCCATGAAGCATTTTCATACGGGATTTTTGAATGCAGTGCCACCTTTGCCTACGACAGGGGTTCATTCCCTGCCTTCTGGCTGTACAGCCAAGCCATGTGCTTTGAAACTGAAAGGCCTGAAATCGATATTGTTGAAATGAAAGCTAACCGCAGGAACCCAACCCTCGATAACAACATCTGGTACTACCCTGTGAATTGTCTGCCCCATACTTCCCATGAATTTGAAAGACACCCTTTCGAATGGGGCGGAACCCATACTTTTAAGGGAGTATGGACCCCATCGGGAATTGAATTCTGGGTAGACAACATCCTGTTAAAAGTAGTCGAAAATACCGGCCAGCACTGGTATCCCAAACTTCCACAACATGTGGTTTTAAGCCAGCAGATTGTAAGGTTCGGAAGATTATTATCCCGTTCCGAAAGCATTGTCACGCCTCAGACATCCATATTTCACAATGTAAGGGTAAGGGAATTTTTCCTTGCGCCCGAAATAACATGTCCCGATGTAATTACGGAAACTGTTCCGGCCATTCTCGATGTAGATACAGCTGCCACAAATATCACCTGGGAACTTGCACCCGAAGCATTGTTTTCAGGAAGAACAACAGGTACAGGGACAAAGGCAATGATAACGCCTATAGGAGATTCTACCGGTAATGGAAAAATCTATTTTCGCTTTAAGATGCCGTCCGGAGAAACATTTTATGCTTCAAAAGATATTGAAGTGAAGGGATCAGATTACTAATCTACATTTAGAATTATTCCAGTACGGGCACTTTTTCAGGATGCATAACAGCATGAAAGTGCTGATAATATTCAGTAGGAGTCAGTTTAGTCTGCTTTTTAAAGGTACGGTTAAAATTGCTGAGGTTGTTAAAACCGCTTTCAAAACAGATCTGTGATACTGCAAGTTTACCTTCTGATAAAAGTTTACAGGCGTAGCTGATCCGCATATCGGCAAGGTATTCAGAAAGGGACTTTCCTGTTTTCTCTTTAAAGAACCTGCAAAATGCCGAAGGATGGAGGTTGGCAATATCAGCTACCTGATTCAGGTCAATCTTCTGCTGATAACTGGTATTGATAAAATGCAGTACTTTGGTAAGCCTGTCGTCGGTGAAATCGTGATTCTGCTGCTGATAGAGTTCACCGGCAAGGACCCTGTACTGATCAGTTTTTGACATGGAATCAAGCAAAAGCACCAATGCCACCACCCGTTCAATACCTGAGCTTTGGGCAATTTTAATAATATGCTTACCTGCCTTTGCAGAGAATGGAGGCAGAAACCTGATGCCCCGGGAGGCCTTGCTGAAAAACTGTTTTAAAAGATGAAACTCGGGATAATTTAAAATTGAATCCCTGAACAACTCGGCCTGAAACTGAATGACAATATAATTAATGTTGTCCTTGTTGTTCTCTGCATGATATTTTTCATCGCTTCTCCAAAAATGAGGAAGGTTGCTTCCCATAATGGCCAGGTCACCTGAATAAAATGGCTCCACACTGTCGGCAACAAAACTGGTCCCCGAACCTTCTATTACATACAATATTTCGAACTCACTGTGAAAGTGCCATGGATAAGTGAAATGAAGCTTTTTCTGCCATTTTACCTTAACCGCTGTTCTAAGCGGAAAATCGATATGTTCCTGCATTACCTTCATAACCTTCCACATTTAAAATGATTCCTTCTGCAGGGGCAATATTAGTCAAAAATGTTAATCGTGTACCAATCATTGCTAAAAAACTACTGCTTTAAAACTGGGGATTCTTATAATTTTGGAAAATATACCAATACCTGAAGCATGACGCATGATCAATGGCAACTGTTACTGGAAACAGTTCATGGAAAAAAGCCAACAAAGCCTGTTACCGGATTTATAATAGACAGTCCATGGATACCCGGCTGGGCAGGCATATCAACCCTTCAATACTATTCATCAGGGGAGGTATGGTTTCAGGCAAATAAAAAAGCAATAGAATCATTTCCCGGGATAATTTTCCTTCCGGGTTTCTGGTCAGAATACGGAATGTGCACTGAGCCATCTGCATTTGGGGCAAAACTGCAGTGGGATGAATACAATCTTCCCCATGCCGATAAGATAATGAGTGATATTTCAGAAGCAGGAAAGCTGAAAAACCCTAACCCCAAAACCGACGGACTGCTGCCATTCGTCATCCAGAGGCTGCTCGACTATCAGAAGCCCATGCTGGATATGGGGCATGAAACCAGGTTTGCCATTGCCCGCGGCCCGCTGAATGTTGCTTCCTTTTTGCTTGGGACAACAGAACTGATGATGGGGTTCATGATGGATCCTGAAAACAGTCACAGGCTGCTTGAAACCATCACCCGGTTTACCATAGGTTGGCTGCAGCGGCAGAAAGAGGTTTTCCCTTCCATCGAAGGAATCCTTGTACTTGACGACATTGTAGGATTCATTGGTGATGATGAGTGCCGGGAGTATGCAGTTCCTTACATAAAAAGAATTTTCAGCGCCTTCGATTCTAAACTGAATTTCTTTCATAACGATGCACAGGGATTGATTTCAACACCTTACCTGAAGGAGATGGGCGTACACCTTTTTAACTTCAGCTTTGAGCATAGCATGCAGGAGATACGGCAGCTTGCCGGTACCGAAGTGGCTCTTATAGGAAATTTGCCGCCCCGTGATGTACTGGCAGCAGGAACACCTGAACAGGTCAGAGAGGAAACAATAAAAATGGTACATGAATTTGGTAACAACCACCGGGTAATCTGGTCGTGCGGAGGTGGAATGCCACCCGCAGTTTCAACGGAAAACATCGTGGTTTTCAAGGAAACCATTGAGGAAGAAGTTCCAAAGATTAAAGCTGAAACGGCTGCTAAATAAAAGTCAGTAATCATCTTGAAAAAGAATAAAATAATGAAAAGCATTCTGATCATTCTGTTACTAATCATCAACACCTGCCTGTATGCACAGGAACTTACACGTTTCACTCTTCTTATAAATGAAGAGCGGATTGATGCACCCGTTTCGGTTGCACTCGATGGGATCAATTACAATACCGATCAGGGAAACCTTGTACTTTATGAAATTTCAGGAAAAAATGAAACCATGGTTCCTTCTCAAATCGAACCGGGTCATTCTGCAAGGCTGTGGTTTATCCTGAAGGGAGTCACTGCCAAAAATTCAAAAAGGAGTTTTGTTTTAAAACAGGAAGCAGATGCCGATAAGGCCATTACAGAAGTCAGGCTGAAAAAACAGCACATGGATTTAAATATTACATCGGGCAACAAACCGGTGTTAAGCTACCGCTATGAAATGACCTTTCCTCCGGAGGGAGTAAATCCGCTTTACAAGCGTTCAGGGTTCATCCATCCGCTGGTATCGCCCGGAGGAGAGATACTTTCGCGCATTCAGGCACCAGACCATTATCACCACTATGGAATATGGGGTCCGTGGACACTCACTCACATCGACGACCGGGAAGTGGATTTCTGGAATCTGGCAAAAGGGCAAGGGACTGTGCGGTTTGCAGCTTTTCTTTCAGAAACAGAAGGACCCATTTTCAGCGGGTTTAAGGCCCTGCAACAGCATATTGATTTTGGTGCAACCGGTGAAGACCAGGTGGCAATGAACGAGATACTGGAAGTAAGGACATGGAACGCTGGGGAAAATGTATGGATTGTGGATTATACAACATCGCTGAACAGTCCCCTTCCCAATGGCATCATGTTAGATGCTTACAGGTATGGCGGGGGGATTGGTTTCAGGGCTACTGAAAATTGGCATAAGGATAATTGTACTGTACTCACGTCAGAAGGCAAGACCCGCCCAGATGCCGATGGCTCTAATGCGCGGTGGTGCATTGTGGAAGGGGAATCGTCTGCGGCTGCAGGACAGTCGGGGATTCTGTTCCTGAGCCACCCCTCAAACCGTATGCATCCCGAACCCATGCGTGTATGGCCTCTGGATGCCAATGGAGGCAGGGGCGACATGTATTTCGAATTTGTTCCCATCAGGCACGAAGACTGGAAACTTGAAACCCGGAAGGATTATACATTAAAGTACAGAATGGTCATATTCGACGGTAAGATGGATGCCAGTACAGCTGAAATGTACTGGAACAGTTTCGCAGGCATGCCGCAGATTATAAGATAAAAAAATTGTGAATCTGTGACGGAAAATAAAGGTGGTGTCACAGGTTCACCGATTAAAAAAATAAATAAAATGAAAAAATCAATCTCAGTCTTTCTTCTTCTTTTAACCACAATATCTGTGGCCATTGCACAACCTAAAGTTACTGCCGAAAGGGTTGGCGATAAAATTGAATTTAAGGTAAACGGTAACCTGTTTACAAGTTACATCCTCTCGGAACATGAGAAGTATCCTTTCTTCTTTCCGGTAAACGGTCCTTCAAATGCATCTGTAACATCGATGCGCAATGCCAATTATCCTCATCACAGCTCTCTTTTCTTTGGGTGCGACAAGGTGAATGGCGGCAACTACTGGCAGGAAGGAATAGAACGCGGACAGATCATTTCCCTGCGAGCTGACATCATAGAAACTGGGGGAGAAAAGGCAGTTATTGAAAACGAATGCATATGGACCAGGCCAGGTGCCGATGCTCCTGTTATGGACAAAAGGATCATAACTGTTTCTGCACCTTCGGCTGATAAATTCCAGATTGATTTTGACATTATAATGGAAATGCTGATGGATGTTACCATTGAAAAAACAAACCACTCCCTTTTCAGCGGAAGGGTAGATCCTGACCTTGCAGTTACAAACGGTGGCACAATGATCAATGCTGAAGGTGAGACCGGAGAAAAGGGAACCTTTGGAAAGCGTTCACCATGGATAGACTACCATGGCAAGCGGATGGGCAAGACCGAAGGCATGGCCATCATGCAGCACCCATCGAACGAGTGGTACCCTGCCCCATGGTTTACCCGCGACTATGGCTTCTTTTCACCAACGCCCATGTACTGGCCGGAAAATGATAAGAATATCGTGCTGAAAAAGGGAGAAAAAATTAACTTGCGCTATCGTGTCCTTGTGCATTCAGGTGACCACAACCAGGCTGAAGTTGCAAAGGCATTTGAAAAGTATAAATCAGAATAATTAAATATAAATCCTATGAAAAGAAGATTATTTATTAAAAACACAGCTGCAACTGCCGTAGGTGCAATGGTGATACCAACCATCATCCCTTCGTCGGTAATGGGCAAGAATGCGCCCAGCAACAAGATAAATGTAGGACAGATCGGTTGCGGACGTATAGCCCGCGACCACGACATGCCGGGTGTCATGCAATACGATTCGGCACGCATGATGGCCGTTTCGGATGTTGACAGCAACCGCATGGCAGAAGGTAAAACGTTTGTTGAGGAATTTTACAACAAAAAAACCGGCAGCAACAATGCAGTGGATGTAAAAATGTATGAGGACTACAAGGAGATGTTGCTGAACAAGGACATCGATGCTGTGGTGCTTAGCACACCCGACCACTGGCATTCGCAGCCAGCCATTGAAGCAGCACTTGCAGGCAAGGATATTTACCTGCAGAAGCCAACCTCGCTTACGGTTACTGAAGGCCGTTTGCTGAGCGACATCGTTAACAGGCAGGGAGTCATTCTGCAGGTGGGTACGCAGCAACGTTCATCGGCACAGTTCCGCAGGGCAGCAGAGCTTGTAAGAAACGGAAGGATAGGCAAGCTTCATACCATTAAAATAGGATTGCCGGGTGACCCACCAGGACCTGTATTCCCTGAAATGCCCGTACCTAAAAATCTGAATTTTGACATGTGGCTGGGTACTACTCCTGAACTACCTTACACTGAAAACCTGGTTCACCCGCAGAAAGGCTACGGCCGTCCCGGATGGCTGCGTCATGAGAATTACGGTGCAGGTATGATAACCGGCTGGGGGCAGCATCACTATGATTCAGCAGCATGGGGAATGGATACTGAATTTACAGGCCCCATATCGGTGGAAGCAATTGCCGAATTCCCAAAATCAGGAAGCTGGAATGTACATGGTGATTTCCTTGTGAAACATGAATATGACAACGGAATGACCGTATATACAAGTGGCGGTTATCCCAATGGCATCCGCTATGAAGGAACAGACGGATGGATATTTGTAACCCGTGGGGCTTACCGTGCCACTCCAACCGACCCGATACCTGAAGGCAGTACCAAGGCACTGGATGCAAGCAGTCCAGAAATCCTGAAATCCGTTATCGGCGAAAATGAAGTTCACCTGTATGTAAGCGAAGAACAACATGGCAACTGGCTCGATTGTATAAAGTCGCGCAAGCAACCGATATCACCTGTTGAAATAGGACACCGCACCTGCTCTATCTGCCTGATCAGCCATATCGCCATGAAAATTCCCGGCGTGCTGAAATGGAATCCCACGGCTGAAAGATTTGTAGACAATGATTTAGCCAATTCCATGCTGAGCAGACCTCAGAGATATCCTTACGGAACAAACTTTGTAAAGATATAAGCCAGACATTCTTCTGGTTATACAGCCTGTATTGCAGTAACAGCAATGCAGGCTGTTTTTATTTTCCATACCGCTAATATTTTAACAATTCCTGCAAAATAAATATTAGCATAATAGGGATATATCACTTACATTTACAACTTCACATAATGATTAAAATGGTCATTTAATGCCCATGATATTAAAACTAATCAATTCGCACTCTATGAACTATAGCATTTCATGCTATATCGACTCCTATTTAGATACGCTCTTGTATCGCTGCATTTACCCATATTTTAAACAAATAAGTATTTATTTACTAATTAAACTAAAAGTTCATGAGAAAATTACTATTTCTGTTAATGGTGCTGCTTGTCACTGGGATCAGTGCAATGGCACAAAAAACTATTACCGGTAAGGTTACCGATAGTTTTGGGGCACCCCTGCCGGGTGTAACTGTTGTTGTAAAAGGCACAACAACAGGAACGGTTACTTCAGCTGATGGAGATTTTTCCCTCCGTGTACCCGATAATGCACAGGTACTGACCTTTTCATTCATCGGGATGAAGATGACAGAAGTACAGATTGGTACACAGACGGTAATCAATGTTCAGATGGAAGCCGATGTGATTGGAATTGAAGAGGTAGTTGCCATTGGTTATGGTACAATGAAAAGAAGTGACCTAACCGGTTCAGTTGCCTCTGTGCGGGCAGAGAATATTGAGAACGAAAAGCCACAGGCATTGCAGGATTTACTCCGCGGTAATATTGCAGGTCTTCAGGTTGGCTTTGCTACCAATGCAAAGGGTGGTGGAAGCCTCGAAATAAGGGGGGATAATACACTTAAAGCATCATCAAATCCACTGATAGTGCTTGACGGTGTCATCTACCAGGGAGGACTGGAAGATATCAACCCTTATGATATTGAAGCCATAGATGTGCTTAAAGATGCCTCATCAACAGCAGTTTATGGAGCACGTGCTGCCAATGGTGTCATTCTTGTAACTACCAAAAAAGGAAGGCAGGGAAAACCTGTTATTAATGTCAGTTCAAGTGTTGGCCTCGCAACCATGGGAACCATGCAGGAGGTTTACGGACCACATGAATTCCTGTCGTGGAGAACCAAGGTAATGCAATCGCTCAATTATTACAACCAGGCAACGAATACCAAATTGTATGTATTTGAGGACCCAAATAACCTTCCTGCCGGCGTAACTATGGAACAGTGGCTTGATGGCAGCGCAGGTGACAATACCGAGATCTGGCTGGCAAGGCTTGGCCTGCTTCCTGTTGAGGTTCAGAACTATAAAGACGGCAAGTCGGTCGACTGGGCGGATATGGTATTTCAGAACGGGTTAAGGCAGGACCACAACATTTCACTTTCAGGAAGAAAAGATGATGTTACCTATTACATGTCACTAGGATATAATAACAATGAAGGTGTTGTTGTTGGTGACCAGTTTTCAACCATCAGGGGTAGAATCAACCTCGATGCGAAAGTTACAAACTGGCTTTCAGTAGGTATCAATACCCAGTTCTCCGACAGGAATGAAAGCAATATGAACCGCAGTAACTCTGACGGATCTAACCCTGACCCAACAATTCAGGCTGACTGGGGCAGGATTATAAATAATTCACCGTGGGGATCTATTTATAATAATGACGGAGAAACATGGCGCATCAGCCCGGTGGATGATTTAGGCCGCGGAGCCAGGCACCCGTTGTACGACAGGAGGTTCCAGGAAAGAAGAAGGTTTTATAATACCTTAAATACAAATTTATATGCTACAATCACCCTTCCGTTCAATATTTCCTATCAGGTCAATTATTCACCACGTTACCAGTGGTATGAATTTATGAACCACCAGTCTTCCAAACATGAAGAATGGGGCCGGTTTGGCGGACAGTCAAAGAGGCTGCAGCAGAAAGAATTCAGCTGGCAGGTGGATAACCTTATAAAATGGAATCAAACATTCAACGACATACATACATTTGATGTAACGTTGCTTGCCAATGCTGAAAAATACCAAAGTTGGGAGAACTACATGTCGGCACAGAATTTCCAGCCAACCGATGCATTGAGTTTCCACAGGATGCAGGCCGGAACAGGTACTTCTTTCCAGATTACAAGCAATGATGAATATGATACAGCAAATGCCTTGATGGGCAGGTTGTTCTACTCACTTAAAAACAGATACCTGCTTACCCTCACTATGAGGCGTGACGGCTACTCCGCTTTTGGTCAGAATCATCCTTACGGATACTTCCCTTCAGCTGCCATAGGTTGGGTGTTTACTGAAGACTTCCTTCAGAACAACGATGTCCTGACTTACGGAAAACTACGTGTATCCTGGGGCTCCAACGGAAACAGGGCCATTGGAAGATATGAAGGACTTTCAGATATGACCACAGGAAAGTATCCTTACCAGACCATCAGCGGTACTGTTTATGAAGGCACCCAGCTTTATGTGAACAGGATGCAGAATGTCGATTTAAAATGGGAACAAACTGAATCGCTCAACTTCGGTCTCGACTACTCCATACTGAATGGTGTGTTTGATGGATCTTTTGATTTCTATACCGCCCGCACGATAGACGTACTGGTTGACCGCCGCCTCCCCGATATCCTTGGATTTAACTCAGTGGCTTCAAACCTCGGAGAAGTTAAAAATTATGGTATTGAAGCAGTATTTAACTCACGGGTTATCAGAAGAGAAAACTTCGACTGGAACATTAATGTCAACTTCACTTTAAATAAAAATGAAATTGTTCACCTGTATGGCGACATGGTTGATGTTGAAGATGAAAATGGTAACGTAATCGGTCAGAAAGAAGGTGATGACTACACCAACGGCTGGTTCATCGGCAAACCAATTGATATCATCTGGCAGCCCAGGATACTTGGTGTATGGCAGATTGGCGAAGAAGAACAGGCTAAACGTTACGGCCAGTTCCCGGGTGACTTCAAGCTTGAAGATGTAAATGATGATGGAAGGATCAATGACATTGACAGGCAGTTTTTGGGTCACCGTACCCCGAAATTCCGCTGGAATATGCGCCAGGATTTTACATTCTTTAAAAACATCGACCTGTCATTTATGCTTTATTCCTACTGGGGCCATAAAGGAACAATGAATGCAGCCAAGAACCGCGACAGTTTCCCGGAAAGGGTAAACTCGTATAAAATACCATTCTGGACTCCGGAAACACCTCATAACGAGTATGCACGGATTTATTCTGCAGAAGGAGGCGCCCAGTTTGATGTATGGAGAGACCGTTCATTCATCCGGCTTGATAATGTTTCACTGGCGTATAATATACCATCCTCTTTAACCAACAGGATCGATATCCAAAACCTGAAATTTTTTGCCACCGTGCGTAACGTAGGCTGGTGGGCACCAAAATGGGAATTCTGGGATCCGGAAAACAGCGGGCCAAATCCCCGTTATTTTACACTGGGAGTTAATTTAACACTATAATTTTAATATGAACCATATGAAAAATATAATATCCGAATCAAAGATTATCCTGTTGCTCTTTGTTTTCCTGATCATTGGAACAACAAGCTGCGACGATGAATGGCTTGAGCCGAAACCTCTTTCGTTCTTTGCACCTGAGAATGCCCTGGTAGATGCAAGAGGTATGTACGCTGCCCTTACGGCATGTGAAAGAAACATGCGCTATGAGTGGTATGGTGATGCATCCCCTATTATTACCGAACTCGTTTTTTCTGAAGTATGTGTTGAAGGGACAACCGATAAACCCGGTCCTGCACAAAACATGAACATTCAGATTACTCCTACTTCCCAGCTGAACCATACCGACTTCAATAAAATTGGGTGGTACTGGTACGAAGGCTACAAGGGCATTAAATATGCCAACGTTGTGATTGACCGCATCGATGATGCTACGTACACAAATGAAGCTGAAAGAAACGCCGTACTGGGTTCTGCATATTTCCACAGGGCATACCGTTATTACAGGCTTACTCAGCAATTTGGTGATGTGCCTTTTATCGGCCGTGAGATCAAAGAACCAAAGCTTGACTTCTACTCCACAAAAAGGGAAGTTATCCTGAGAAAAATGCAGAAGGACATGGAATTCGCCGCCCAGCATTGTGTTGATTTAGCCGACAGGGGCAGGGTAACCAAAGGTGCTGCCATCCACCTTCTGACTAAAATCAACCTTGCACTGGGTGATTTCGATAAAGCCATTGCATCGGCTTCTTCTGTTATAGATGGTGGCGTTCACAGCCTCATGACTGAACCTTTTGGCCAGATACCCCAGGAAGAGGGTGATTACCTTACAAGCCAGGGAATCATACGCGATGACGTCATAGCACGCCTGCACTGGTGGCAAAATAAAGCTGCTGCTGCAAACAGGGAAGTCCTGTTCATGGTCGTTTCCCGCGAAGACCTTGTAGACTCCAGGCTCGACCATCAGATCATGCGTAATGCAGTTCCATTCTGGGGTGTTTCTAATTCAAATATGCTGTATACTCCTGATGGTTTTGGTCCCGGCACTTCTGACCTTGCAAATGAGGAAATAAAACTTGTAGAAACTTTCGGACGGGGAATCGGAAGGGCAAGAGGAACCCCATATCATACAAAGTTCATTTGGGATGACCCCAATGACCTTCGTCATAAAAAAGGCAACTGGATGAATATGGAAGACCTGGTCTACAACAGGGCAAACCTGAAAACAAACGGCAGCGCGTACTACGGCAAGCCTCTGCAGCTATACAGGGAAAACGGCCAGATAGCAACTACCGATACTATCCGTAACTGGTATGGATGGCCACATTATAAAGTCTATAGCCCTGACCCACGTCGCACTCAGCCCCAGGGAGGTTCTTACGACTGGTATGTATTCCGCCTGGCAGAAACTTACCTGCTCAGGGCAGAAGCCTACTGGTGGAAAGGTGACATTGCAAATGCCATGGCCGATGTAAATGCTGTCCGTACAAGGGCAGGTGCTGCACCATATACCGATGCAGGGTCTTTTGATATCGGAACCATCCTGGATGAAAGAGCAAGGGAATTATATTGGGAGGAACCACGTAAAACTGAACTCAACCGGATCTCGTTCCTTTTCGCTCAGACAGGAAAAGCCTACCGTGGAAAAACATATTCCATGAATAATTTTGGCACAAGTAATTTCTTCTACGACCGCGTAATGGAATACAACGGTTTCTATAACACAGGAGTAAGGGCCAACAATGGACAAGAGTACACAATGAGCCCCTTCCATGTATTATGGCCTGTACCTCAGGCTGCCATCAGCTCAAATACCAGGGGAGTTTTGAACCAGAACTTTGGCTATGACGGCTATGACAATAATCTTCCACCACTGGAAGCAATTCCTGCTGAAGATGATAACTAGACATTAACAAAAATAATTACGAAAAGGCTGTCCGGCAGGGCAGCCTTTTTTTTTACACATTGATATCAGTTTCGTATCAAGACTTTCAGACATAGGTATCAAGACTTTTGAACACTGGTAACAATGTTAGGTACAGGTATCATGGTTATTAGAAACAGGTATCAGGACAATCAAACACAAATCCCTCAGTAAATTGAGTTACAGCCCGGATAAAAATAATATAGAAAATGAAAAACCAGATTCTGAATTACGACCCCCAAAATCCCGCGAAAGGGGCCTTAAGGACAGTGCAAGTATTGCAGAATTCTGCTAGATAGCGTCTTACCTCCCGTCATGGCGGGAATGGGAAGGGGTCGTGATCGATAAAATAAGCCTGCTTTAGAATGACTATTACATAAGATTATCAAAACCCTGGACACTGGTATCAGGACTTTCAGATACAAAGCCTTGTGTCTGTAAATCTCTTATGTAATAATCATTCGAAAGTCAATAAAATATTTGAGTATCAAGATTTATAGTATCAAAACAAAAGACAGGATTCTCAGGCAGTTTAATTCATTTACTTAATAGCAATTTTTATTCATATAGAACAGTCTTAAGCCTTGATACCCGCCTGCCTGCCAGGTAGGCCAGGTGTCTATACATCTTGTGTCTTTTAACCAATATTATTTTTATCCGGGCTGTAATTGTATCTACTTAGAGACTTGTGTCTTGAGTCATATTATATCTTGTATTTAACCATCCGATATCAAGCCATCCATTACACCAGACTCTTAAAACTTCACCCAAATCAGTTCCTTGTACTAGGATTCTTTCCCAAATTTTCTATTTTTGTGTGTACGTACACGGAATTATTAAGATTGTTATAAATGAGAAAATTAAGTCATTTACTGGTGGCCGCAGCCATCACCCTCTCTTCCTGTTCAGGCGGAGGCCAGAAATCAGTAACCAAAGAAACGCAGCCTATGTTTACAGGAGCTAAAGGAGAAGTAAAACTGATGACCCTCGACCCGGGCCACTTCCATGCAGCACTCGTGCAAAAAACAATGTACGATATGGTTAGCCCTGTTGTTCACGTTTATGCACCTGAAGGTCCGGAATTACAGGGCCACATGAACCTGGTTGAAAGCTACAACAACCGCAGCGACAATCCCACCTCATGGGAATCTAAAATTTACACCGGCCCAGATTTTTTTCAGAAAATGCTTTCTGAAAAACCGGGCAATGTGATGGTGGTGGCAGGTAACAATGCAAAAAAAACAGATTATATCCTTGAAACGGTAAAAGAAGGAATCCATGTACTTGCCGATAAGCCCATGGTGATTAGTCCTGCTGATTTCACCAAACTGGAACAGGCCTTCCAGGTGGCAGAAGAAAACGGCGTGATGCTTTATGATATCATGACAGAACGTTATGAGATCACCACCATCCTGCAGCGTGAATTGTCACGCATCCCTGAGGTTTTTGGAACACTGCAGACAGGCACTCCTGAAGATCCTGCCATTACAAAGGAAAGCATACATCATTTCTCAAAAGTTGTATCCGGAAGCCCGCTAAAACGGCCAGCCTGGTTCTTTGATGTTAAGCAACAGGGTGAAGGCATTGTGGATGTGACAACCCATCTTGTCGACCTGATCCAGTGGGAAGCCTTCCCCGATGAAATCCTGCAGAAACAGGATGTTGAAATTGTATCGGCACGGCGCTGGACTACCGATCTTTCACGCGATATGTTTAAAAAAGTAACCCAGCTCGACCAATATCCGCAATACCTGCAAAAAGATGTTGAAAATGATGTACTGAAGGTTTACAGCAATGGTGAAATCAATTACAGGCTGAAAGGAATTCATGCAAAGGTTTCGGTAATATGGAACTTCGAAGCACCGCAGGGAACGGGCGATACCCATTATTCCATCATGCGCGGAACGGTTAGCAACCTTGAAATCAGGCAGGGTGAACAGGAAAAGTACACCCCTACCCTGTATGTCACGCCTGCAGATGGCCAGGATCTGAATGCATTTGCAACCAACCTTGAGAATGCAGTATCACAGAAACTTGCTGCACAGTATCCGGGCGTTACGCTGAATAAAATCGAAGATAAACTGTGGGTGGTGAATATACCTGCTTCTCATCGGGTGGGCCATGAAGCCCATTTCGGACAGGTAACTGAAAAATTCCTTGGTTACCTTGCATCCGGACAGATGCCTGAATGGGAAGTACCCAACATGATTGTAAAATATTATACTACAACTGAAGGCATGAAGGCTGCCATGCAGTGATATCCTTTGTTAAAAAATTCAAAAATCCTTAAAAGCCGCTTCACTATAACATGCTGAGGCGGCTTTTACTTTATCTGCACTGAAAATAAATCAACATGTTAACAGCTCAGTGTAGCCCATATAACCTTTCTTTGTAAGTTCAGTTTTTTTTTAATCTTAGGAAATTAATTATCAGAACTTTTTTACCTGAGGTTAATCATATAATCAGGGCCTTTTCTTTTTTGTGCCAAAGTACCTGAATATTTATGCCACAAAGATTCTAAGAACACAAAGATTGATTAAGATTTTAAATACGAATATTTCTTTGTGAATCCTTAGTGCCTTTTCTTCTTAGTGGCAGAATCCCTGAATATTTATTTCATTGTTTTGGACCAGCAGAGAAGTTATAGGTTAAAAAAAATATGACCACACCAAAAGCCGGTATGACTTCATTGCAGGAATTTATTTCTTCCTGATAAGGGTAAGTCCATCCCTGAGCGGCAGGATGACCTTTTCCACCCTTGAATCTGTTTTCACCATTTTATTGAATGCAACAACCCCTGCAGTCTGCTCATCACCGGCTTCTAAAGGCTTGAGAACCTTGCCGCTCCATAGGGTATTATCGGCAAGAATATAACCGCCCGGCCTCAGTTTATCAAAGAGCAGGTTGTAATATGCAATGTACTCCCGCTTGTCGGCATCAAGGAAAATAAGATCAAAGGTTTCATTCAGCGACGGAATGATGTCGAGTGCATAGCCACACAAGGGGACAATTTTATCCTGTAGCCCTGATTTTTTGAAATACCTGCCTGCAATGTCTCCCAGTTCATCATCCGCCTCAATGGTGATAAGCTTTCCATTCTCCGCTAACCCCTTTGCCAGGCAAATGGCTGAATACCCTGTATAAGTACCTATCTCCAGTATTCTATGAGGCTGTACCATTTTCGAAAGCATGGTCAATACTTGTCCCTGCAGGTGCCCCGAAAGCATTCTTGCCCCCGGAACCTTCAGGTTTGTTTCCCTGTCGAGCTCCCGCAACACTTCGTCTTCCTCATCAATGTGCTTCAGTATGTAATGTTCTATTTCTTTCATTTTTTAGCTACAAGTTATAAGCTGCAAGCTGCAAGCAAAGATAGCTACGAGTTGCGGGAAAAGAGTTGTCAGAAAAGAAAAAACGGCAAGAAAAGATAGCTAAGAGTTGCGAGTTACGGGTTTCCAGAGAAGAAAAAGCTGCAAGAAATGATAGCTACGAGATGCGGGAAAAGCATCGTCCATCGCTGAATGTCTTGTAGCCTGTGACTTGTGGCTTGTAGCTTAAGGCTGGCAGCTTGTAGCCTGAAGCTTACAGCACTATTTATACACCAGCCTGCTCATCTGCTTCGCATCGAGCACTTCGTTGGCTACCTCCATCAGGTCGGAAGGAGTGATGGCTTCGATCTTTTTAAAAATGGTTGGCATGGAATCCACCTTATTAAAAAGAAGATAGCTCTTACCAACCGACAGCATCAGATCATCGTGGCTTTCGGTGGAGATGGCAATCTGCCCCATCAGCTGTTTCTGTGCCTTGCTCAGTTGCAGCACGCCCAGCTTTTTTTCCTGGAGCAGCTTAAACTCTTTCAGCACCAGGTCGATTGCCTTTTCAAGGGTACTGTGATCGGTGCCAAAATACACATTAAATAGCCCGGTATCTGTATATGCGGTATAGCCCGATTCAATGTTGTATGCCAGCCCCTTCCGCTCCCTGAGCGACATATTCAGCCGTGAATTCATAGCCTGTCCGCCGATGATGTTATTCAGCAGCACCATGGCAATCCGCCGCTTGTGATGTATGTCATAGGCAATGTTTCCAATGAGGCAGTGCGACTGAAAAGTATCTTTTCCCATGGTCCGGCTTGAAGGGACATAGTGTTCAAACCGCTGCCTGCCGTTACTGCGCAGCCGGGCTTCCGCCTGACCGAAGTATTTCTCAGCCAGCTTTACCAGAGCCGGAAACCTGATATTTCCCACCGATGAAATCACCATCTGGTCGGTATGATAGTTACGTTCGATGAATTTCAGGACAGAATCCCTGTTAAACTTCTTCAGGTTAACCGGGTCACCCAGTATGTTTCGTGCAATGGGATGACCGTCAAAGATCAGCTCTTCAAAATCGTCGAAAATCAGCTCAGAAGGTGAATCCTTGTAAGAATTGATCTCCTCGAGCACCACTTCCTTTTCGCGGTTCAGTTCCTTTTCGGGATAGGTGCTGTTAAAAAGAATGTCGCTCAGCAATTCGGCAGTCCTGTCGTAAAACTCTGCAAGAAAGGTGGAATACAGGGTGGTTTCCTCCTTGGTGGTATAGGCATTGAGTTCACCCCCAACGTCCTCGATCCGTGAAAGGATATGAAAAGCCTTTCGGTTGCGGGTTCCCTTAAAGACAGAATGTTCAATAAAATGTGCAAGGCCATGTTCATCGGGCTCCTCATCACGCGAGCCGGCATTGATCAGTACACCCAGGTGCCCTACCGGCGAATCGGTAGGCTTATGGATCAGCCTGATGCCATTGGGCAGTATATGTGTCAGAAAATCAGTTTCTATCATTCAGAAAAATAAATAAGGGTGCAAAAGTAGCAAAAGAATAGCGCACTACAAACAGCAAAAACAGGCGTAAAATATTCTACTTTGACATGAAATTTCTTTGTGGATTTAAAAATTTGCTTACTTTTGCATCCACAAATTTATGGGGTGCCATAGCTCAGTTGGTAGAGCAACGGACTGAAAATCCGTGTGTCCCTGGTTCAATTCCAGGTGGCACCACCTCAAAGAAAATAAACGAACTAAAAACGGACATCAGCAGGTGTTCGTTTTTTTTATTTATGCCCGCATGAATCTACGTTATCTTCCAGGTCACAAAATAGCTACTGCCATTCATTAAGTTCCACGCGTGCTGACAGAACCATTTTTTATCAAAATTTCATTTCATTTAATCCAGGTCTCTGTAATGGCCTCTAATTTTTGCCACAAAATAACATTCAAAAGGAATAAATCATGTGACATCCCAAAAAGCCAGAAACCCCGTGAAGTCTGAGTCTATATCAAGGCTATACCAAGTCTATGCAGGCTTTATGTAAAATGCCCCTGAACATGCTGTAAACATAGACAAAGTATTGACGAAATATGGATTGTGAATATTCCTTAGAATAATGCATACAAACACGGCTACATCTTCATTGGAAATATGTTGCGTCCAACCGATAAATTTTTACCGGGAGTATTGTGTATTTAGTTACAAAGTTGTAAACTTGCACTCCGAATTTGTATGCCGGGTTTAAGTAATACATTATACACTTTAAATACGGCATTCAAAATTCATAAGGGCCTATAGCTCAGTTGGTTAGAGCACCTGACTCATAATCAGGGGGTCGCTGGATCATGCCCAGCTGGGCCCACACCTCAAAATGAAGCACTTACCGAAATTATCAGGTAAGTGCTTTTTGTTTTTTGCCAGGTTTTTGCCAGGAATTAAAGGATCACTGGATCACTTTAAAAAGGGATCACTTTAAAAAGTAGGTGGAGATAAAATAAAAAAGATGAATCTTTGCATAAAAAACTTATATCAGCATGGATTCAAAGAATGAACATTACAACGAGTTGTTAAAAGCTTTACTCCCAGAAGAAATTTTCACTTATTTTGAAATTGTTAAAGTTGAAGTTCAACATAAATCTCTTAATGTTCATTTGGATGAATTAAATGAACCTCCTTCGGCTTATAAAGATTCGAAACTGATATCCAAAG
>JAEYNZ010000076.1 GCA_023412195.1 Bacteroidota bacterium | reverse complement strand
GTGTATGATCTTATTTTTTTTAAAGATAATGATTATTGGGAGAAAAGAGGCAGATTTCAACGGTGACTTTGTGGGTGGGTTCTTCTGGTCGGGATAGGAGGTTTCCTATAATATCAGCAATACGGGACTGATGTTTAGGGCTGATGTATTGACAGGTTCAGAATAATCAATGGTAACCTGTTATTCGCCGGATTAATGAAACTATTCTTGTTCTGAACTGAACTATATCAAATGCATTGGGTTTTTAGAAATGTTACCGAATTGTTTGAAAGATGAAGAAATTTCTACTATGGGGTATTTTGGCATTAACCATTGCTTCTGCCACACATGCACAAACCGGAGTGTATGTTCCACAACTGGCATCATTCGACAACGCTATGCTAAATCTGATGTCTACATACAATGTTCCCGGAGCACAGCTGGCAATCACCCGACAGGGGCGTTTGGTTTACAACAGGGGATTCGGGTTTGCGGATACAGCAACCCGGGATTCTGTTTATCCTCATAGTATTTTTCGTGTCGCCAGTGTTTCAAAAACAATTACAGCCGTAGCCTGCATGAAACTGTTCGAACAGGGATTGCTTATTTTAGATGCCAGGGTTTTTGGGTCCAATGGAATATTGAACGATGAAATATACAAGAACATAATTGATCCTAAAGATACCCTCATAACTGTAAGAATGCTGCTTCATCACAGCGGAGGATGGAACAGAAATATTTCAGGGGACCCTATGTTTAATGCCTGGAATATAGCATCAACAATGGGTGTACCTGCTCCTCCGTCACCTGAGGATGTTATCCGGTATGTACTTGAAAACAAGTACCTGGATTATACCCCCGGTACCCAATCACATTATTCAAATTTTGGATATTGTGTATTGGGAAGAGTCATTGAAAAAATTACAGGGCTCACATATGAGAACTATGTCCGCAGCAATATTTTCCTCCCTCTGGAATTACAGATATTCAGTGGGGAAAAAATTTGCTTGTTGACCGGCTACCCAATGAGGTTAATTATTATGATTATCCGGGAGCACCACCGGCTCTTTCTGTTTATAACAATTCAACTCAGGTTTCCTGGCCTTATGGGGGATTCAACCTGGAGTTTATGGATGCACATGGCGGATGGGTTGCTTCGGCTGAAGATTTATTAAAATTCGTCTGTTCTTTCGACCGGTTTAATACCCGGCCTGATATTTTGTCGGCAGCAACAATTGACACATTAATTAATCCTTCATTTAACGACCCCAATTATGCTTTTGGTATTGCTGTTAACGCTTACAACAATTGGTGGCATATGGGCTCATTGCCCGGCACAACTTCTGAAATTGTAAGAAACGGGAATCACGAGCTTAACTGGGCAATTTTATTGAATACACGTGACCAGAATGCCAGTATCAATCGGGCAGTGGACCATTTAGTCTGGAGTGTTTTGCCTACTCTTTCTGATACAGACTGGCCGGATCATGACTTGTTTACAAAAGACTACCCAACAGGTTCTGACGGCGATTACAGGACCACGAATGCCCTTGATATAAATCCTAATCCTACAAAGGGTAAAATTAATTTTTCGATACATGCCAATGTGCAGATATTAAATGCACAAGGACAAATTGTTGCCAGCTTAAAAAACGTAAACACAGTTGACATTACAAACCAGCCTTCAGGTATTTACTTTTTGACATTTACCGATATTAACGGTCAGGTGGTGCAGCGAAATAAAATCGTGAAAGAATAAATATGCAAGCCCTTTCTTCGGGCACCTTGCCACATCAGAGGGCAGTTATTCCGACCGGAGGGGGTAATTCTCAGGAATATTTCCATAGTTCATATCCAACCTGTTTTTTGGTGCAGTGTTCCCCCTTTAAATTATTGGCAGCGCATCACAGAAAAGGGCGGAATCCCATATTATTTAATACCCCAGGGATGACTGCCGTGGTGGCCGGAAAAGAATTTTTATTGACTGATCTCTTCTGCCAGTCCGATCAGCAGCCCTTCAACCCCCCGGACATAGCAGAGCCGGTACATTTCTTCGTACTGAACCACTTCGCCAACCAGTTGTGCCCCGTGCTTTTTAAGCCTGGCTACCATTTCATCGATGTCTTTCACGGTGAACATGACCCGCAGGTAACCGAGGGCATTCACCGGGGCAATCCTGTGATCTGATATGGTATGTGGTCTGAGAAACCGTGAAAGCTCGAGCCGGCTGTGACCGTCGGGGGTAACCATCATGGCAATTTCAACTTTCTGGGAACCCAGTCCGGTTACCCGGCCTGCCCATTCCCCTTCTATCATGGCCCGCCCTTCAAGATTCAGCCCGATCTCTTCAAAGAAAGAGATTGCCTTATCGAGTGATTCTACAACGATGCCAACATTGTCCATTCTCAGTATTCTGTTTGGTGCCATAGTTTTACATTCTTATGTGTGCAAAGTTACCATTTCGCATGGAGGAATTGGAATTAATCCTGCAGGTAATCATTGACTTTCCGTTACTTCGGTTGCGCAGCATTTACAATTAAACATAACGTTTGGCTATATGGTAGTTGCCGATTTCGAAGCACTTTCCTATCAAGTTCCAACTACTTTTGATACGAGCTGTGCCACCCGAATACCCTGCACCGGTAATTAACAATACCGCGGGTTGGCAACTGGTGTTCTGAACTTTTATATATTTTCAACTCCTAAATTTTTATATGTATCGATTAAAGCTTCATGGTTATCAGTAATAATTAAGATTTTATCTTTTTCTTGTAAAATCGTCTGTCCTGTAGGTACAAAATAATTATCATCACGGTTAACCATAACAACCAATGTATTATCAGGTAATGGCAATTCCATTAGCTTATTTCCTTTTTCTAATATTTTTTGTGTAATTTCAATTTCTGTTGTAACTGATTTTATGTCATTTGAGAAATCAACATCAAAATTTATCATCTTCTTTATCTTTTTTGGCTTTTCGGCAAGATTAAGCCAACGTGCTATTAAAGGTAGTGATGTTCCTTGTACTACTAATGAAACTAAAGTACAGAAAAAGACTATATTAAAAATGAGTCTCGCATGTGGTACATTCTCTACAAGTGGATAAATGGCGAAAATAATAGGTACAGCTCCTCTTAAACCAACCCAGGAAATATATGTTTTATCTTTAAATTGCATTTTTCTAAAAGGAAGCAAGCAAAGAAATACAGTTAAAGGTCTAGAAACAAAAATCATTGTAAAACTTATAATTAGTCCAGGAATAATTATTGGTATTAATTCATTTGGATTCACAAGTAATCCTAATGTCAGGAACATAATTAGCTGCGACATCCATGCTAATCCGTCAAAAAAATTGAGGGATGAACGTTTGTGAACAAACTTTGAATTACCGATAACCAAGCCCCCAATGTAAACGGCAAGAAAACCATTCCCTTTAATAAAATAGGTTACAGAAAAAATGAATATACAGAAGGTGAAAATCAATATTGGATACAGAGAATCATTTCCAATTTTAATACGGTTGATTATTCTGACCGCCAATTTGCCTAAAGCAAAACCAAGCAAAGCACCAATTCCTAGTTGTAAAAATAGTGCCCCACCAACTACCCAATAATTGGGAGCATTGCTCAGCTTAATTAAATCTATTAAAGTGATAACAAGTATATATGCCATCGGGTCGTTACTTCCACTTTCAAGCTCTAACAAAGGGCGAAGGTTGTTTTTTAGCTGTAAATTTTTTGATCGGAGAATAGAGAAAACTGAAGCTGAATCTGTTGATGCCATAGTTGATGCTAATAACAAAGAAGTTAACAGACCAATTCCAGCTGATGCCATTGTCATTCCTAAAATCCACCATATAATCACTCCCGTTATTATTGCAGTTAAAAATACACCTAAAGTTGCCAGTATAATTCCTTTCGCTATTATTGGCCGAATTTCTGAGATTTTCGTATCTAATCCCCCAGAGAAAAGAATGATGCATAACGCAATGGTTCCTATGGTATTTGATACCTGAATATTTTCAAATTGCAAACCAAGTCCATCACTGCCAAATATCATTCCTACACCCAGGAATAACAATAATGCAGGAACTCCAAATCTTGAACTTGCTTTTCCTGCCAAAATGCTTAAAAAGAACAAAACTGATATAACCAGTAAACCAATCTCAATTTGAAAACTCATATATTTATTTCGTGTTGTTTAATTTCATATAGTCATTTAATTGTCTGTAATTCTGTATTTTATACTTGTTGTCAACGTTTTGCCGCTTGCCGCAGTGGGGATTTCGGTGCACTGACAGAAGCACTGCACTTCATTTAACCACGTCAGCCCCCATTGCGGCAAACGGCTGTTAGCGGTTCGTTGTTTTTTGTCGTCAATGTTAATCTGAAAGGTCATAGGTAAAATGTATAGCATTGAGTTCAGAATTATATTTTGTCTTTCTGTAAAAACTCACTGCATCAATGTCGTCACTTTCCGCTTCGACATAGGCATCTCTAAAGTCATTCTGTTTACAGAAATTACAAACTTCCGTTATGAGTGCTTTGCCTAAACCTTGTCCTTGAAAGTCAGGAGCTATCCCTATGTCATAAATATATGCTATTGGTTGTGTGCCAAAGTATCTGTGCAATATATAAATAGTCACTCCACCTACAACCTGACTATTTGACATTACGATAAATACAAAAAAGTCAGGGTTAGAAAGCAATTTTACCAATTGTTTATCATTAGCAATAGGCTCCTCATTTTCAAAAACTATTTTAAAAATTTCAATCAAGGCTTTGAATTCTTTTAAACTGTCAGAATTGAGTTTTTTGATGTCCACTTTCTTCACTGTTCTTTAAAGATTTATTTTCCTATTTGTCACACACTGACCGCTAACGGTTCGGTGCTTGTGGCGTTGGGACTTTCCTGCACCGACTGCCAAACACCTGCTTATTTATTAATAGCCCGAATATACCAATTTCTTTCCGGCCGCCCAATGCCAAATGCACATGTTATGGGGCGGGTTCATTTCATTTGCCGTGGCGGGAAAAAATTATCCAACCAAAGGGCTGGCAGTGATTTTGTCCCTGCCGGTTAAGATGCAGATTTTATATTTCATTCCAGGAGATGGAATAATTTGGTCTTTTTCTTTTTACTACAATAAAAGGCAGGCAGCAATCAGCTTGTACAGCCCGGCACCTTCATTTCTGCGTGAAGGTTTGAATGCCCCGCCAGCCATCTGTGCTCTTATCTACGAAAACCTGCGCGTGGGTGTTATCTTGCTGATGTATATCGCATAACAATATTTGCAGTTATGACTGCACCCCTGTAAATATTCAAATCCCAGCCATAAGGAATTTTTCTCTTTAATTTATTCAGGGCACTTGTGCAAATTAGTTATGATATATTATTTTCACCAACAACTGTATCCATGCTATTTATTCGATTATTTCTTTTCTATAAACTATTTTCTTATTTGGGACATCATATATTTCCATTACAGAACCTTCATTATTATATCCATTGATTTTCACAAATTTTTCAATTGCAGGATATACTTTCATTATGCCAAACAAAATAGATAATTTTCCTTTACTTGGAAATTCGGCAACTATATATGACTTTTCCGGAAATGTTTTTGTACTTAATCCTTCAGCAATCTGTATTAATTTGGTACTGTCCTTATCTTCGACAATACAACCAATTTCTGAACGCAACTTGCTTTTTTCCACTACTTTCGGGTTGTCATAGTAAATTCCAAACCCTTTATAGGTTTCAACAGAGTAATCGTTAAGTAATGAATAATAAATTTCATCCATTAGTTTTGCACTTTTTGCATAATCACCAGTCATTTGTTTATAAAC
>JAEYNZ010000069.1 GCA_023412195.1 Bacteroidota bacterium | reverse complement strand
TCTTCGACAGCCGGAATGTCGGAGGTAAATTTTAACCCATACTGATAAAGTTTTTCAGCGAATTCTGAATAAATATAACTGACGGCCCATTCTTCCCCTCTTTTAAAGGAAGTCCAGATTTGATAATTATTCAACTCGGAAAGGCTCATGCTCCATTTTTTCGTGTATGAATAATACAAATTAACCACGTAAAAATCACAATTCAAAGATTAAAAAATTCAATTAACTTATTTTCTTTAATAGAGTTTTTCTATTAGTAAATTTGCAGGATAACAGTATAATTGTGACATTTTTTTAAATACCTGACCAACAGACTGAGAACCATCAATATGCTTACTATCCGAATTCTTCTGCTGCCTTTCTGTCAGTTCAGTTAACTTTTTGAAACCTATGAAACCATTGTCAGTGAAACCTGACAACCGGGGTATATGACAAAGGTTTCAAACGGTATCATTGGTTTCATTTAAGCCGGTTTGCCTGGAATTTGATTTAACTGTGCCAGATGATTATGTCATCCGCTGGCAATTTTACCAGTTTATAAATGACTTATTTAACTTTTAAAATTAAAAAAATGTGTAAAATTAATGCCGGGCACAGAATTGCCCAATCAGGATGTTTGAAGCCGGACAGCAAGCCCAGGCATAAAATTCAAGGCATTCTCAAAAAGAATACTTCTGATAAATCAGGTATATTCGTAAAAGAAAATATAATATCGCAACCTATGAAAACCAAAATCCTGATTTCACTTATTCTTCTCCTGCTATTTTCCTGTACATTGAAAGTTGAAGACTATAAATCTGAAAAAAAAGCAACGCCGCATTACATATCAAACCGGAAACCTTTAAGGGAGAATCCTCTGATCATGCTGCCACCTGGTTCGGTGAAGGCTGAGGGCTGGCTGCATGAGATGCTTTTAAGGCAAAAAAACGGGGCAACAGGAAAACTTGATGAACTTTATCCTTTGGTAATGGACAGCCGCAATGGCTGGCTCGGCGGCGATGGTGACCAGTGGGAACGGGGTCCATACTGGATTCATGGATTGATTACCCTTGCCTACCTGCTTGAAGATGCAGAACTGATCGGTAAAACCACTCCATGGATTGAATGGATTCTAGGCAGCCAGAAACCGGACGGTTATTTTGGTCCTGACAAAGATTACCCGAATGTTCCGGGAATGCAGCGTACAAACAGCGCCGACTGGTGGCCCCGTATGGTGGTTCTGAAGATTCTGCAACAGTATTATTCTGCCACTGAGGATGTCCGTGTCATCGATTTTATGAGAAAGTACTTTATATATCAGTATGAAACACTACCCATCACGCCCCTAGATAACTGGACCTTCTGGGCAAGGTACAGGGGTGGCGACAACCTGATGGTGGTTTACTGGTTGTACAATGTCACGGGCGATCAGTTTCTCCTGGAACTGGCAGAGGTCATACATTCTCAGACTTTTGATTACACTAAGGCTTTTTTGGAAGGCAGCCTGATAGGCAACCTCGAAAATATCCACTGCGTCAACCTTGCACAGGGAATTAAGGAGCCGGCTGTTTATTTCCAGCAAAGCAAGGATGAGAAACATCTTGAAAGTGTCAGGAAAGCCTTTGCCGACATCCGTAAATATTCAGGTCAGCCGCAGGGTATGTTTGGGGGAGATGAAGCCCTTAGGAACAATATCCCCACAAACGGAGTTGAGTTGTGCTCGGTAGTGGAACTGATGTTCAGCCTTGAAAACATTGTAGCTGTTACGGGAGAAGTTCCTTTTGCAGACCACCTCGAAAGGATAGCCTACAATGCATTACCGGCCCAGATAACCGATGATTTTATGGAACGGCAGTATTTTCAGCAGGCAAACCAGGTGCATGTGACACGTGAAGACCGGAACTTCAGCCTTAACCACAGCGGTACCGACATCTGTTTTGGCCTTCTGACCGGATATCCCTGCTGCACATCAAATATGCACCAGGGATGGCCCCTGTATGTTCAGAATTTATGGTATGCAACCCCCGGTAGCGGACTGGCAGCCATGATGTATGGTCCTTCAAGGGTCACTGCCATGGTAGGCGACGGAACCCAGGTAACTATAACTGAACAAACCACCTATCCCTTTGAGGAAACCATCAGGTTTCATATTTCAATGGATCAAAATGAAACTTCCAGATTCCCTTTCAGTTTAAGGATCCCGGAATGGTGCACTTCCGCCAGTGTGAAACTCAACGGAGAACTGCACAGTGAACCAACAGCCAGCCAGGTTATTAAAATCGAACGGGCATGGAAAAACGGCGATGTGGTTGAGTTGAGGGTTCCATCTGAAATCAGGCTCAACCGCTGGCACGAGAATGCAGTCTCGGTTGACCTGGGACCGCTTAATTTTGTACTGAAGATAGAAGAAAACTGGAAAAAGGTTATTAATACAAAAGACCCTGAAGTTTTTGGCAGCCATTATTATGAGGTTACAGCTGCTTCACCCTGGAACTATGGACTGGTGGATGTACCCAAAGATGAAATAAAAGCCAGTTACCGGATAATCAGGAAAGATACTATAAGTTCCTTTCCATGGAATCCCTTAAATGCACCGGTAATAATTGAAGCAAGAGCAAAAAAAATAAACGACTGGCAATTATATTACGGTTCAGCAGGGCCTCTGCCCTACTCCATTCAGTGGGGGCAAAAAGTTGGTGAAGAAGAAACAGTCACCCTTATACCCTATGGCTGCTCCACCTTGAGAATATCGGAGTTTCCGCTGGCAGGAAGATATGAAGTGATGGAATAAGGAAGAGCAGAAAGAGCTATTTTAATATTCGTGCAGGCTGATTGACGGATCACTTTTCGAAGATAAAAACTCTTCAATCAGGTAAAAAATTCTTGTTTTTTTATTATCATTTATTACATTTGGAACAAACAAACCTATGGAAGAACAATATCTCATACAGGGATTGACTGACAGGAATAAAATTGTTTTCGATTTCGTATTCCACTATTACTATTCCGGATTATGTGCATTTTGTGAACATCTCACAAAAAATCATGATACTGCAGAAGATATTGTACAGGAATTATTTATTAACCTGTGGGTGAAACACCATCAAATACGGATTAATACCTCTCTTAAAAGTTATCTTTTTACCTCAGTTAAGAACCGTTCACTTGATTTCCTGAAAAAGGAACAAATGAAGGTAAGAAAAATAACTAAGATTGCAGAAGAATCAGAACCTGACGAAAACCTTTCTTCTTTATGGTTTGCCGAAGCGGAACTAAGGGTTATTGTTGAAAGAAGCCTTCAAAAATTGCCTCCAAGGTGCCGTGAAGTATTTGAGCTAAGCCGGATGAAAGGAATGAAGAACCAGGATATAGCTGAGAAACTTCACCTGTCAAAAAGAACTGTGGAACTTCAGGTAAGTAATGCCCTTAAATTACTTCGAACAGAGATGGCTGCTTTTTTGCCCCTGCACGTGCTGATGATGCTTTTGAAGTAGTATGAGATTGGGTATAGACTGATAGTATCAAGACACAAGACAGGATCACAGACAGTTTAATTTTTTTATTTGATATTATTCATATAGAACAGTCTTAAGTCTTGATACTCGGGTGTCTATACATTTCTTATGTAATAGTCATTTGAAAGCAAGCTTATTTTGTATATCACGACCCCTCCTCATTCCCGCCTGGGCGGGAGGTAAGACGCTATATAGCAGTATTCTGCTTAACTTGCACTGTCTTAAAGTCCCCCTTCAGGGGATTTAGGGGGTCGGTTATAATATTATTTTTCATAAGGCTATAATACTTTTTACTGTGGTACTTGTGTCTTTTAACCTATATTATTTTTATCCGGGCTATAACTATATTTACTGAGGAACTTGTGTCTCAGCATCTTGTGTCTGGTCCCTCATATTACTTTTCATATAGCTATTATCACGAGACAAGATTACATGTTATGCCAGCAGGATCAAAGTCTTGATACTTGTGTCTCATCATCTTTTATGTAACTCCTGATTTTATGCTGCTTCCAAAAGTTGTAATTTCTTTTTTAGTTGATTGATTTTCTTTTGTTTGTATTTTTCTTGATACTCAACTAAAGCGTTTGGGTTAAAAGCTTCTTGC
>JAEYNZ010000015.1 GCA_023412195.1 Bacteroidota bacterium | reverse complement strand
TGGCAAAAGAAAAAAAATGCCACAAAGCCACCAAGCCCACTAAGGTTCACAAAGCACCCGGTTGGGATATTTTGCTTCAGTTGTAATTAAAAGATAATGTGCAAGTTAAATAAATCTGTCATTGGTAGGAGGTACGACGAAGCAACCTCCTGTTATAAGGCAGCGCGTTTTTAAAGAATAAATTTACATTCTGCTTATGGAGGGAGATGGCTTCAGTCGTCGTGCCTCCTCCTTCGCCATGACAGCTTCCTCATTTTCAGAAAGGGGGACAGGAAAAGCGGATGTGCCACCTTTCCTGTCACTTTTCACGTAACAGAATTCTTTTCCTGCCATATCCGCATGTTGTTTTACTGTTTGCATGCCATAATGGCACGAAATAACGAAAGAAATCTTATTCTGGCATCTTTTCGTGCATTGGAACAACTCTTGATAAGTTTTTTCTAGAAATTACAAATAAAGTTTAACCTAAAAATATAAGGAGGAAATATTATGAACTTAGTAAGATTTGGAAATCCGTACCGTACAGTGAATCAGGGATTGGTTGATCAGTTGTTCACCAACTTTCTGCGTAATGACCACCACGAGAATTACCTGAATAACTGCAACTGCAAACCGGCAACCAACATTTTTGAAACTGAAAAAGATTTTAAAGTTGAAATACTGCTCCCTGGGTTCAAAAAAGAAGATGTTCAGCTCAACTATCATGAAAATGTTCTGACTGTGAAAGTGGAACTCCCCGAAAAAGAAGAAGGACAGGAGCAGGAATATAAGTTCCAGCACCGTGAATTCGGAGTTTACAGTTTCGAGCGGAAATTCAGGATTCCAAAAACCGTGAATTACGATAACATTGAAGCACGCTTTGAAAATGGAATCCTTGAACTGGTTCTGCCTAAAAAAGAAGAAGCTCTGCCAAAACCACCGGTAGAAATCAAAATTAACTAGGATTGATTATTCAACACAAATAAAAACAATGGCCCGGCAATTTGCCGGGCTTTTGTTTTTTAGTAGTTTAATTTTCAAAAATTTATCTATAGACCACAAGAGTGAAAAAAATCTTTCCTTCAACTGCCACACGTTAATCTACCCTTACATAAGCACTGTTGCTCATTTCTGTTTCATTGTTGTTGCGGAATGCCACCCAAACATCAGGCTTGTTGTTTTTTGTTACTTCAACAGCAGGCTTCCACAGGTAGCTTTTAGCAGACCGTGGGACCCCGGTAAATTTGAATTCACCAATGCTGCTATTGGTATCAAGTGCAATCAATACCAGGGTATCCCGGTTATGTTTTGCTGCAATGTCGGAACTGTCTGTCCATTCAGCAAGCAGTCCGCCATCCTGCACCGAAACCTTTATATTTTCAGGCAGGGGTATTGGTCCTTTGCTGAGCAAGGCAGCTTCCTTTTTAACCCCGATTTCGGGATAGTCACCCTGGAGTGCATTCCGCATCAGTTCCGACTTCGCTGCATGATATGGCGCCTTTCCGGTAGCCTCACCTGCCCACGTAATACGGATCAAATCCTTGAATGGTGTTAAAAAATCAGTTACTGCTTTCATTTTCGCACGCTGGATCAGTTGTGCTTCCGATTTCCTGTCGGTGTACTTTGAAGGTTTGGAACGTACAAAATTTTTACCATGCATGGTATAATACACAGCATTGCCGATACTTCCTGTGCTGTGACTCCTCATATTGTCGCCTGCTTTTGCCATCGTTTCATTATAATTAAATTCAACTTAAATTCAATACAAAGTTAATATAAATTCATTGTAAATTCAATTATAATTGAGTTAAAGTTGAGTTAATATTGAATTTACATCGAGTTTAATATTAATTTGGCAGGATAAATCTGATGGATAAGGCCTGAATCAGCAGGGAAATTTATGTTCGTGATCAGCAACTTTTCATTTCTGAGAATGAGCCGGGTATTTTCTGTTTTTTTTTTGCTAAGTTGTTGAAAATCTGAAAATAATTTTTTAGTTTTGGTTTTAAATCAAATGCTAATAAATGTCAGATCTATTAACTAAAGAACAATTCTGCACATCAAGCCATTCAGATGTGAAAGAAAAATACCCTGAAGCTGAGAAGAAGATTTTATCGCCTGAACTGCAAACGCATATTTCACCTTTTTCTGATCATGAAAGAATAATCAATGTTGTGAATCCACATGACGACCTGGCTGTCTGTGAGGCAGGTGAGGAAACGAAAATTTCAGGTTCATTTATTCCTTCACGGTTTAATAAGGTAATCCCTTTTATTGCCAAAAGCATAGAAAGCGGATGTGTGTGTTTCCTGAATCCTGAAAATATGGAACTTGAACAGGTACCGGGAAAAATGCTCGACAATCCTGAGGCATTTTACATATCATCAGGACGTTCTGTAGGACAGAAACCTTTTCAGCATTTAATCTGGAACCACTGCCTGATGTTTAAACCCATTTCGGAGGAACAGCTGCAGAAACTGACAGACGATTTTATTTCCAGTTATGCCGGGCAAACTGGAATTCTTAAACTGGTCCGTCAGATAAAAAAACAAAAGTCTTTTGCTAAGCTGGAAGCTCTGATGGTTAAATGCGGCCTGTTGGACTTGTGGAAACGGCATAAATCAAAATACTTCGAAAGAATTATAAAAGATCAAATGGCTTGGTATCTGAATGATGATAAAGATAAAAAGGGTGAAGCAGGATAAGGCCCACGGGTACCTCCTTTTAATTGCTGTTTTTCAAGTTAAATGCATGAATTTTATTTGGGTCTTCATTTCCGGAACCTGATTATTAAATTCGCTTTATCTACTTGGATCACTTTAAATTCATTTTTTCTTTTGAAAATAAATGATATTTTTACTCTTCCAAACGTGATGAAATTTAACTAAACTATGAATGAGACAAGAGTATATACTACCTGTAGCCCTGCTTCATTGAGAATCTTTTTTTGTACCATTCCAAATACAGGTGTCAAAATTACTTATTGAAATCTGGAAAAATTCAAATTCTGGGAATGAGATTTTATTTGCAGAAATCCCAAAGAAATTGGAAATTGCATCAGATAGGAAAATTCATTAAGTTGTTTTTTAGATTATGGTAGAACAATTAAAGGAACAGGTTCTGCAGGCCAATCTTGATCTGGTAAAGCATGGTCTTGTGGTATTTACATGGGGGAATGTCAGTGCAATCGACAGGGAAAACGACCTGGTGGTTATCAAACCGAGTGGTGTACCATACAACAGGCTCAAGGTTAACGATATGGTTGTTCTTAACCTATATGGCCAGGTTGTGGAAGGAACACTAAACCCTTCAAGCGATGCCCCGACGCATCTGGTTCTTTATCGCCAGTTCCCGGGCATCAGTGGCATTGTGCATACGCATTCCAACTGGGCTACCAGCTGGGCACAGGCCGGCAGGAGCATACCTGCACTGGGAACAACCCATGCCGATTATTTTTATGGTGATATACCCTGCACACGGAAACTGACAGGAGATGAAGTTCTTGGCAATTATGAAACAGAAACAGGAAAAGTCATTGTTGAAACCTTCAGGGGACTTGATCCTGTGCAGGTCCCGGGAGTCCTGGTTAACAACCACGGGCCATTTTCCTGGGGAACCAGTGCAGACAACGCGGTTCACAATGCTGTGGTGATGGAGGAAGTTGCAAAAATGGCTTTCCGGACCCTGGTGCTCAATCCCGGAACTCAGATGGATCAGTTTCTTCTCGATAAACATTTCTTTCGAAAACACGGATCTAACGCATATTACGGACAAAAATAAAACATAAGTATGAGTGAGAAATATACTATTGGGGTTGACTACGGAACCGATTCAGTCAGATCGCTGATTGTGAATGTTGCAACCGGAGAAGAAACGGGAAGTGCAGTTTTTAACTATCCGCGATGGAGGAAAGGCTTATACTGCAATGCAGCAGAAAACCGCTTCAGGCAGCATCCCAAAGATTATCTTGAAGGATTGGAAAGCACCATCAGGGAAGCTTTAAAGAAAGCTCCTGCAGGTGTGGCTGAAAATGTTGTCGGTATCTCCATTGATACAACAGGTTCAACACCTGTTGCAGTAGACGAAAGAGGTACTCCTTTATCATTGACAGCCGGTTTTGAGGAAAATCCCAACGCCATGTTCGTTCTGTGGAAAGACCATACTGCAGTAAAAGAAGCGGAGGAAATCAACAGGCTTGCCCGCAAATGGGAGGTTGATTTTACAAAATATGAAGGCGGGATCTATTCTTCTGAGTGGTTTTGGGCAAAAATCCTTCATGTAATACGTGAGGATGCAGGTGTATTCAGGGCAGCTTTTTCCTGGGTGGAACATTGCGACTGGATTCCGGCACTGCTTACTGGCAATACCAATCCAAAAACGCTTAAAAGAAGCCGTTGTGCTGCAGGCCATAAGGCAATGTGGCACGAGGCCTTTGACGGATTGCCTTCTGAAGAATTTCTCACAGCACTTGACCCGATGCTATCCGGATTACGGGAAAGGCTTTACAAGGAAACCTGGACTTGCGATGTTGCCGCCGGAACCTTGTCGAAAGAATGGGCTGAACGGCTGGGTTTGCCCGGAAATGTAGTAGTGGGGGTTGGTGCTTTTGATGCCCATCTCGGTGCAGTTGGGGCAGAAATAGAGCCATATTATCTTTCAAAGGTCATGGGCACATCTACCTGCGATATGTTGATTGCACCTATGGAAGAGGCAGGCGATAAACTGGTGAACGGGATTTGCGGTCAGGTGGAAGGTTCCATTGTCCCGGGAATGCTGGGACTGGAAGCAGGACAATCGGCATTCGGCGATATTTATGACTGGTTTAAACGGGTGCTTGAATGGCCGCTTAAAAACATTCTGATCGGCTCAAAGCTTATTGATGAAGAAACGAAGGAAAAGCTGATCAGTGAAACATCTGATCAGATTATAGCCAGGTTAAGTGAAGAGGCAGCAAAGATTTCCCCGGAAGAAAGTGGAATTGTAGCACTCGACTGGATGAACGGCAGAAGAACACCCGATGCCAACCAGAACCTGAAAGGAGCCATTACAGGGTTGAACCTGGGGTCAGATGCTCCCCGCATTTTCAGGGCATTGGTTGAAGCCACTGCCTTTGGATCGAAAGCCATTAACGACAGGTTCAGGCAGGAAGGCATTCGCATCGATGGAGTCATTGCCCTTGGTGGTGTAGCTAAAAAATCGCCCTTCGTGATGCAGGTTGTTGCTGATGTACTCAACATGCCCATTAAAGTGGCGCGTTCAGAGCAGGCCTGTGCCCTGGGTTCAGCAATGGCGGCAGCTGTTGCATCAGGTGTATATTCTGATACGCAGGAGGCGCAGAAAAATATGGGCGGTGGCATTGAAACAGAGTATTATCCAATACCCGAAAATGCTGAAAAGTATGAGAAATTATACATGAAATACCTTAGGCTGGGACAGTTCACAGAACATGATTCTATAAAAAACTGACTTATAAATTGAACTGCTGTTGATGTTATTTTTTATATGTTCTCTGATATTTTAATGTGCTTCTTTATTGAAGTGTTAATTTTTTTAAAAAAAACAAAATTTATTATAACTTTGGGTGTCTGTCAGCCTGGCCTTATTTCCTGTAAAAGTAAATATGTATAATAACAAAAGTTATTGCTTATGGATGAAAACTATGAACTATGTTATGTAAAATGTGCAGTTGTCACTGCAATTTATTTTCTCAACCAATATTAATTTCAAATTTAAAATCTATGAAAAGAAAACATGTAAGAGGGTTTTTACCCTATTTTGTGTTTGCTGTTATCATGGCCTTGTCAACGGGGGCATGGGCGCAGCAAAGAACGATCCGCGGAACGGTGACTGATGACACTGGTTCTCCACTTCCGGGTGTTACAGTTGTAGTACAAGGTACAACAATCGGGACGGTAACAAGTGTAGACGGGGGGTATCAGTTGGATGTGCCGGCTTCTGCAAATACTCTTGTTTTTTCTTACATCGGGATGTTACGCCAGCCCATAGAAATTGGCAACCAGACGAACATTAACGTAACCATGCAGCCCGATGTTATCGGGGTTGATGAAGTGGTAGTTGTAGGTTACGGTACCCGTATGAGGGAGGAGTTGACAGGAGCTGTGTCCACTGTTTCTGCACAGCAGTTACAGGTTTCAACAGCACCTAGTGTTGTCAGCCGTATGCAGGGGCAGATTGCCGGTGTTACCGTTACCCAGTCGGACCGCCCGGGTGGTGATGCAACTATTCGTATTCGTGGTATTGGTACCATAAATGACTCCAATCCATTGTTTGTAATCGATGGTGTTCCTGTTGGACCGGGAAATAACCTGAACCCGAATGATATAGAATCCATTTCAGTCCTGAAGGATGCATCTTCTTCTGCCATTTACGGAACAAGGGGTGCAAACGGGGTTGTAATTATAACTACGAAACGTGGTTCTGCCAATCAGAAACCTAACCTGACATTCAGTGTAAAGACAGGTGTAACCAATGCAACCAACCAGTACGACCTTCTGAATACCAGGGAGTATGCCGATGCAGTTTGGTTATCATTGAGAAACAGGGGCGCTACCCTCCAACATGCACAGTATGGCAGTGGCGATACGCCTGTAATACCTGACTATATTCTTCCTGCAGGTGCCAGGGAAGGTGATCCGGGAGTTAATCCTGACCTTTACAGCTATCCAGGGTACATGATTTTCAAGGCAAATAAGGAAGGTACAGACTGGTATAATGAAATATACCGTAACGGGATGGTCAAAGAATATGATCTGTCAGTAACCGGGGGTGGCCAGAATGGCAGCTATGCACTGTCGGGCGGGTACCTCGATGAAGATGGTTATCTAATTCATACAAACTTTAAAAGGTATACATTCAGATTGAATTCAGATGCAAAGGTTACCAACTGGTTAAGGGTCGGTGAATCCCTCCAGGGAATCTACATTGATGAACACGGAAGGTTTACAGATAATGCTGAAGACAGTTCTGTTTCTGATGCATACCGTTCACAGCCTATTATCCCTGTGTACGATATTATGGGTAATTTTGCCGGCTCACGGGCTCCAGGTATGGGTAATTCAGAAAACCCTGTTGCCCGTTTGTACCGTGCGCGTAACAATAATGGCAAATTTGTCCGTATGATGGGTAACATTTATGGCGAATTAACTTTTATGGAAGGATTATCTTTCAGGTCTTTACTGGGATATAACTATAATCAGTGGAATTATAAAGGATATACCATTCCAAACCATAACCACTCTGAACCGAATACGGTAAATGCACACAACAGGGATTCCAACTTTAGCCTTCAGTGGAACTGGACCAATACCTTGAACTTCTCCAGAACATTGATGGATGTACATAAAATAAATGTAGTGCTTGGTACCGAGGCTATTGAAAACTTTTATTCTGATCTGAATGCCAGCAGGAGCCAGTATTTTTCTGAAGATCCGCAATATATGCAGTTAAATTCAGGTGAAGCCAATATCCAAAATAGTGGTAATACCTCTGAATGGTCCCTTTTCTCACAATTCGGCCGGGTTAACTTAGACCTTTGGAATAAACTTTTTCTTGAAGGAACTATTCGCCGTGATGGTTCTTCAAGGTTTAGTGCAGCAAATCAATACGGAGTTTTTCCGGCTGTTGGTGCTGCCTATGCAATATCTGAGGAAAATTTTATGGCCGGAACCCAGAACTGGATTGACCTGTTGAAAGTCAGGGTTGGATGGGGTGTCAGTGGTAATGACCAGATTGGTAACTATAACCCATATACTACCTTCCGTACACATGTGCACCAGGCTGCATATTCTTTTACCGGGGCTGATAATAGTGCTATTGCAGGTTTTATTCCGGGAGCTCTTGGTAATGAAAATGTGACATGGGAAACTACACGGACAATTAACGTAGGGGTGGATGCAACTCTGATCGACAGGAGGGTGAATGTTGCTGTTGACGTATGGAACAGGTTAACTTCTGATATGTTGTTCCAGGACCCGATCCCCAATGTTTTGGGTATCGCCACTGCACCGTTCATTAATATAGGTGAAATGAGAAATACAGGGTTTGATGTTGAACTTGGATTCAATAATTTCGCATCACCGGGTGGGTTTAAATATTCAATTAACGCAACTTTATCAAGGTATACCAATGAGATTTTGAAACTGGCTACTGATCCGAAAAGGAACGTAGATGCAGGCAGTCTGAGGCAAATGACCTACACCCGTTATGCAGTAGGTACTGCTTTCCCGGAATTTTATGGATACGTTGTTGATGGCATTTTCCAGACTGAAGCAGAAGCAGCAGCGCATCCTCAGTTTGGTACAACCTCTTATAACAAACCGGGCCATTTTAAGTACAGGAACCTGAATGGTGACGATGTAATTAATGCAGAAGACAGAACATACATTGGCAGCCCACATCCTGATTTTACCGGAGGGTTGAACTTCGATTTGTCTTACAGTAATTTCGACCTTAACCTGTTTTTCTACGGCAGCTATGGCAATGACATGGTTAATTATGTAACACGCTGGATTGATTATGGAATGTTCAACGGCGGGTTAAGTAAAAGAGCACTGTATGAAACCTGGGGAAGCCCGCATATCGGCAACAATGCAGATGCAAAATTACCTATGTTGGATCAGGATACAAATTCCCAGCTTCCGTCGACTGCATTTATTGAAGATGCTTCTTTTTTAAGACTTAAAAACCTAAAACTTGGATATACTATCCCTTCAAGCTTGCTAAGCAGAGCGCAGATCAGCAGGCTGCATGTCTATGCACAGGTAACAAACCTGTTAACTTTTACAAAATATAGTGGTCTTGATCCTGAGGTGAACTCTTCAGGTTCAGGTATGGGATTGGATCAGGGAGCATGGCCAACAGCCCGTCAGGTGATGTTCGGTATCCAACTTGGTTTATAATAGGTGATTAATGTGTAATATTAAAGAAATGAAAGATATGAAAAAATTATCGATAATGATGGTCACATTTCTGGTGTTGACCATGTCATACTCTTGCTCTGAAGACTTTCTGGTTAAGGAGCCCTGGGGAGTTACTTCAGAAAATGTATTCTATTCTCAAAAAGGAGTAGAAGCGGTTGTAAATGGATGTTATGGTGTTATTGGCGGAGGTGGACAAGACCTCGGTTACGACTGGGGGGCTTCTGTATCAAACTGGACCTGGGGATCAGCTGCTTCAGATGATGCCTATAAAGGATCAGAGGTGACCGACCAGGAACCTGCCAATCCTATTGAGAAATGGGAATTGATCAGTACCAATGGATATGTTGCTCAAAAATGGAGATGGGCCATTGGAGTGGGTGCCGACAGAACAAATAAAGCTTTGCGAATTATCACCATAACTGAAGAGATGGGTAATATTAGCCCGGCCATTGCCGACGGATTAAGGGCAGAAGTTCGTTTTCTCAGAGCGATGTACTATTTTGAAGCGCGCCTGGTGTACGGTGATTATTTACCAATTCTTACTGAAGATACACCTGATGTAAAAGCTGTAACCAATCAAAATTCTGAAGGTGCAGTGCTTAATTTTATAATCGATGATCTTAGATTTGCCTGGGAAAGATTGCCTGAAACTCAGGTCCAGGTTGGTCGTCCAACGAAATGGGCTGCTATGGCTCTTGCAGCCAGGGCATATCTGCAGGATTTGAAATATGCTGAAGCCAAACCATTGCTTGATCAAATCATTGCAAGCGGACAATTCCAGCTTATGCCAAGGTATATTCAGAATTATGAAATTGAAACCAATAATAATGAAGAATCAATTTTTGAAATTCAGAACAGCGTTAATGATGGTGCCGGATATGGTTCATATAATGGTGAAATGGGCATTGGTCTGAACTGGCCTCATGGTGGTGATATCGGTATGTGCTGTGGATTTCACCAGCCATCCCAGAACCTTGTAAATGCTTTTAAAGTGGATGCCAATGGTCTGCCTCTGTTCGATACTTTCAATGATGTTGACCTGAAAAACGACCAGGGTATTGGATCTGAAGCGCCTTTTGTTCCTGCTACGGATATGGTTGACCCACGTTTGGATTTCACTGTCAGCCGCAGGGGCATCCCCTACAAGGATTGGGGAGTTAACCGTGGTGCACAATGGATAAGGAATCAATCTGATGGCGGACCTTATCTTCCGGCGCCAAAACCATTCCTGAAGAAAGCTGAAGTTGCAACCAAAAAAGATGCAACAGGTGGATGGATGTCGGGTGTTAATGCCAATAACTTCCGCTACCTGCGCTACACACATGTGTTATTATGGAGAGCTGAAGTGGCTGCTTTTGAAGGTGATCTGACAACAGCTTTAAATTTGGTTAATCAGGTTCGCGAAAGGGCAGGCAATGAAGTAGTGATGGGTAAAGTAAATGCTACCTCGTTACCCGCATCCTTTTATCCATGGGGAAATTCAGCACCCGGAACTTCAGGCAGTGATATTGACTGGAGTCAGCCAGCTGCCAATTATCTGGTTGGCACTTATCCATCTTTTGCTTCTGCCAATGAAGCAATGCGTGCTGTACAATGGGAAATTCGCCTTGAGTTTGGCACCGAAGGTATGCGTTTCTTCGATTTGCGCCGGTGGGATAATCTGCCAAACAAAATTGGTGGCAAGTCAATGGCTCAGATTCTTAATGATTTTGCTGCAGCTGATTTACGGATCAGAAGTTCATTTATGAATGGTGCTACATTTAATGAAAGTGACAAATATGCTCCTGTACCACAGGTTCAGATTGACCTGCAACCCGGAGTTATAGTACAACGTCCTGAGTACAATTAATTTTGTAAACAGCAGATTTATATTTCAGAGGCTGTCCTGTCAGGGCAGCCTCTGTTTTTGTTATACCTGTTATATTTGACGAGCTCTTTTTTTTACTACCTTGGAGGCACAATAAACCATAGGATAATGACCATGAAGAAAATCGTATCAGCTTTCAGTGCCCTTCTTTTAATTGCTTCACTTGCAGGAGCACAGCCTCAGGTTAAAATAGAGCCGAAACCGGATGACAAAAAAGTGGATGTATTAATCGACGGTAAACTTTTTACATCTTACATCTGGCCTGAAAGCATTAAAAAGCCTGTTTTATGGCCTGTTGTATCCTCAGGCGGTAATGAGGTTACAAGGCAGTTCCCGCTTAAAAATAAGGCAGGTGAAAGAGCCGACCATCCGCATCATGTAGGTGTGTGGTTAAATTATGGTGATGTGAACGGCCTCGATTTCTGGAACAATTCAACCTCTGTTCCTCCAGAAAAGGCTGCAGGGTACGGTACAATTCACCATGAATCGGTAGACAATGTCCAGAGCGGAAAAGGAAAAGGTTTTATGGTGGTTTCTGCATCTTGGCGAAACAATGAAGGCGATGTGCTTCTGAATGAAGTTTCGGAATATACTTTTTCAGTTGAAGGCAAAACAAGAATCATAGACCGCACAACAATACTTAAGGCAGTGAATGGCAAGGTGAAAATTACCGATAATAAGGAAGGAATGTTTGCAATCAGGGTAGCAAGAGAGCTTGAACTGCCTGCAAAGGGGAAAGTAACCCTGACCGATTCGCATGGAAATGCAACAGAGGTTGATGCTTCAGATGATAAGGCGGTGAGCGGAAGTTACCTGAGCAGCGAAGGCATTACTGACGACAATGTCTGGTCGACTCGTGGAAGATGGATGAAACTTGCAGGAACTATAAACGGAGAAAAGGTTGCATTGGTTATTTATGACCATCCCTCCAACGTCGGTTATCCCACATACTGGCATGCACGGGGCTACGGGTTGTTTGCTGCAAATACATTAGGGCAGAAAGTATTTTCGAATGGTAAGGAAGAGCTGAATTTCGAGATCCCGAACGGACGGACTGCTACCTTCCGGTACCGGCTTGCTGTTTTCCAGGGTGATCCTTCGGCTCAGGAAATTGAAAAAACTTCAAAAGAGTTCATAAAATAAAGAAAGACAATAAAGCATTTTAATGAATTTCTTTGCTTCTTTGCTACAAATTTTCAACTTGTTTTTTTCGACTTACGATTTTATATCTCATCATTAAAATGAAAACACTTGTCGGTAGATGGCTTTGAATTACATCTGGATATTCTTTTTCCTTTCCGCATTTGTGATAGCGCTAGTCAGGCTTTTGTTGTTTGGCGATGCAGAAGTGTTTCCCAATATGGTGAATTCGACCTTTGAAATGGCCAAAACAGGTTTTGAAATTTCACTGGGACTGACAGGCGTTCTTACCTTATGGATGGGCATTATGAGAATCGGGGAGAAGGGAGGGATTGTAGCTGTGTTTTCGAAACTGATAGGACCCTTTTTCAACAGGCTTTTTCCTGAACTGGGTAAGTCACATCCTGCTTATGGATCCATCATGATGAACATTGCAGCCAACATGCTTAACCTTGATAATGCAGCCACGCCTACTGGCTTGCAGGCGATGAAGGAGATGCAGGAAACCAATCCAGACAAGGATACCGCATCCAATGCTCAAATAATGTTCCTTGTACTGAATACTTCCGGACTGACACTTCTGCCCATCAGCATCATGGTGTACCGTGCGCAGCTGGGTGCTGTGAATCCTTCAGATATATTTATTCCAATTTTACTGGCTACTTATTTCTCAACACTGGCAGGACTGATTGCCGTTGCAATTTATCAGAAAATCAACCTGCTAGACAAGGTAGTATTGGCTTATCTGGGAGGTTTGACATTGGTAATAGCGGGCATTATCTGGTATTTTTCCACCCTCGACAGGGAAGAAGTTACCTATGTTTCTAACCTGGCAAGTAATTTTATCCTCTTTTCAGTGATTATTGCATTTATCCTGATGGCCCTGGTTAAGAAAGTGAATGTTTATGAAACTTTTATTGATGGCGCAAAGGACGGATTTAAAACAGCTGTAAAGATTATTCCATACCTGGTGGCAATACTGGTAGCCATAGGGGTATTTCGTGCCTCAGGAGCCATGGAATGGCTTGTAGAAGGCTTCACGTGGCTGTTTACCCATGCAGGTATCAATGCTGATTTTACGCCGGCCCTGCCCACTGCATTTATGAAACCATTAAGTGGCAGCGGAGCACGCGGTATGATGGTAGATGCAATGACCACCTATGGGGCAGATTCATTTGTAGGCCGTGTAGCCAGTACCATACAGGGTGCCACCGATACAACCTTTTATATACTGGCTGTATATTTTGGTTCAGTGGGCATAAAGAATACAAGATATGCCGTTACCTGCGGACTTATAGCTGACTTTGTAGGAATTGTGGCTGCCATCTTAATGGCATACCTGTTTTTTTATTAACAATATCAGGCCTTATCTACCGAATCGTATACAATTACTTTAGACCAGAGGTGGTTATTCTCTTCCACGAATTTTACGTGCAGGGGATGGACCTGGTAGGCATCCTGTCCTTCCTGGTCATCAAACATTGTAAGGTAGGAAACAGAATAGGAATGGTCAACCACATCGCGGCTTTCAGTGCCGGCAGGAAAACCGATATGGCTCATTTTGATGGTAGGAACCTTCAGCAAGTCGGTTAGTGCCTGGATAAGCTGCTTTTTATGGGCTTCATTTTTGGGTTCCTTTAACCAGAAAAATACATGATGTATCAATGCATCCTTTAGTTTAACCTCACCGGCAGAGGCATTTTTTGCAATTGGTATCAGCCCTGCAGCCAACGTTCCTGCTGCCATTTTCCTTAAAAAATTTCGTCTGTTCTTCATGTCGGATAATTAAGTTAAAATTATATGTATTGTAGTGAATTTTACGGAAAGAAAAAACAGTTAATCCAGTTTGTTGACTATTTGTTTTAGAAGAACAAGTTTCTCAAGCAAAGGTTCCATTAAATCAAGCTTTAACATGTTGGCTCCGTCTGATTTTGCCTTGTCGGGGAAGGGGTGGGTTTCAATGAATATTCCGTCGGCGCCCACGGCAATAGCTGCACGGGCAATGGTTTCAATCAATTGAGGCTGTCCTCCGGTTACACCGCTGGATTGGTTGGGTTGCTGGAGCGAATGGGTTACATCCATTACGACAGGAACCTTCATTCGCTTCATGACAGGTATACCTCTGTAGTCTACCACGAGATCCTGGTATCCGAACGTGGTTCCACGTTCTGTAAGAATAATGTTTTTGTTGCCTGTTTCCCTTATTTTATTCACTGCAAAGAACATTGCATCAGGTGAAAGAAACTGTCCTTTTTTAATATTAACCACTTTGCCTGTTCTGGCAGCTGCGACCAAAATGTCGGTTTGTCTGCACAGGAAAGCAGGTATCTGCAGTACATCAACAAACTCAGCAGCAATTTCTGCCTCAGCTGCAGAATGTATATCCGTTAGACTGGGTATATCATAAGTCAGGCTTACTTTTTGCAGAATTTTTAATGCTTTTTCATCCCCGATGCCGGTAAAGGAATCCAGGCGTGAACGGTTTGCTTTGCGATAAGAACCTTTAAAAATAAAAGGGATTTGAAGCTTTTCTGTAATATCCTTTAATCTTTCGGCTATTTCCATCGTTATTTTTTCACCTTCTATGGCGCAGGGGCCGGCCATCAGGAAAAAATTCCCTGATGAAGAAAATCTGAGATTTGGAATATAAGGAATCATATTTATTCTATTAGCCGGATTAAAAATACAAAGTAAACCTTTTTGATCCACCGAAAACAGAAGAAAATACCTGAATTCAATCAGTTCAGCTTCTGCTGGATAATTTTTACTTTTATTTTTTTCTGTTTCCACAGCTGTAAAAGAGCAATTTTATTAGTTTTATTCTTTCTTAATTTTTTAGATGAAACCATGAAACGATACTTTTTGACTTTTGCTGTTGCTTTTACAATATGTTTTAGCCTGAGCTCCCAGATAAAACCGGTAAAGCTGAATTGCGAATACCTTGAGAATCCTTCTGTTGTTGATGTGAAGCAACCACGTTTATCGTGGATAAATGTGGCAGGTGAAAACGAACGAGGCCAGATTCAGACTGCATGGCAAATAAGGGTAGCCAGCAAAAGGGATAAGCTTCAGGCTCCTGACCTTTGGGACAGTAAAAAAGTGGCAGGCAATCAGTCGACACGGGTGTTATATAATGGTGCATCTCTCAAATCGGGTCAGGAATGCTGGTGGCAGGTACGTGTTTGGGATAAAGACGGAACGGTATCTGACTGGAGCGAACCTGCTGTCTGGCAAATGGGTTTACTTGATGCATCGGAATGGAAAGCCACCTGGATAGGGGCGCCATGGCAGGGCGAAGAGGCACTCCCAAAGCCATCGAATCCTGCAGCACCCATGCCGGAACAACTTCCGCCGCCTGCTCCGCTCCTGCGGAAGGAGTTTAATGTGCAGAAGGAAATAGCAGAAGCTAAGGTATATGTTACCGGATTGGGCTATTTTGAGCTATGGCTGAATGGTGAAAAAGTTGGAGATGATGTTCTGGTGCCAAATCAGACCAACTATGGAAAACGTCCCAACCTTATGCAGCAGAACATCCCTCTGCCCGATGACTTTAGAGGTTATAAGGTCATGTACCTGGCGTATGATGTAAAAGATAAACTTAAAAGAGGAGCCAATGCCATTGGGGGGATTGTAGGCAATGGTTTTTATAATCCTGCAAAATACTGGGCTGAAGGTTACGGAACCCCCCGCTT